>CALWEB010000001.1 GCA_944376955.1 uncultured Agathobaculum sp.
GGGACTTGAACCCGTACGTCGATTGACACACGCCCCTCAAACGTGCCTGTCTACCAGTTCCAGCACACTCGCATTCTCTTTCGTATCGAGTCGCCTCACTGTCAGCGACAAATAGTATTATATCGAAGAAGGGGCGCGTTGTCAACATATTTTCTCAAAAAAGTCAAAAAATTTTGGGGTGTTTCATGACTCGCTAAATTACAGTGCAGCGCGCCACGAAATCAGCTGCGCTGCAATGGAGACCGCGATCTCGGCCGGGGTTTGCGCGCCGATTTCCAAGCCGATGGGGGTGATGATACGCTGCTGCGCTGCTTCGGGGAACCCCTCCTGCGCCAAAGTGCAAAACAGCGTTTCACGTTTGCGGCGGCTGCCCATCAGGCCGATGTAGGAGACGGGGGTGGACAACGCATAGCGTACGGCTTCCGCGTCGCCTTCGTGGCCGCGCGTCATGATGCAAAAGGCATCCGCTTCGGTCGGTTGCAATGTGCCGGACAGCCCGGCGGCCAGACCGGACAGCGGTGTGACCACGGTATGCTCGGCATGGGGGAAGCGCGCAGGGGAGCAGAAGTCCGGACGGTCGTCGATGACGACATGCCGGAAGTCCAGCCGGTGCAGCAGTGCGCACAGTTCGTGCGACACATGGCCGCCGCCGATAACAAATACCCGTCCTGCGTCGGTCAGCGGCACGCATAGAGCGTCTTTGCCGTCTAGTGGCAAAATGGTCGGTCGGGAGGGCAGTGCGCTGTCCTGTGCAATATAGGGCGCCGCGCCGTCCATCGGCAGGCACAGCCAGACCGGTGTTTTGGCTTGCAGGGCGGTGCGTGCTGCGCGCAGCGGCGTAGGATCGGCCAATGGGGTGAACAGCACTTCGGCTGTGCCGCCGCACACCATGCCCAGACTGCCTGCCTTGCGGTTGTCCAGCTCGAAGCGTGTCAAGCGGCCGTAAGTGGGCTGTGCGGCTGCAAGTTCTAAGCAGCGATGTTCGAGCAGGCCGCCGCCGATCGTGCCGTGCAGCAGCCCCTGCGTGCCCGCCAGCAGCATCGCGCCTTCCTTGCGCGGTGTGGAGCCAGTCGCGCGTGCAATCGTCACCAGCATGGCTGGGCGATTGGCCTCGAGTTCATGCAGCGCGGCGGCCAGTAGTTGCTCAAACATGGGTTTTCCTCCTTATCGGGTCAGCAGCAGTACATTTTCCGGCGCAATGCCCAGCACATCAGGCGGGGCCGCGGGTTTGCGGTCTTTGGGCAGCCGCCACCACAGGGGTGGTGCGCTTTTGTCTTGTTCCACATAACGGAATAGCAAAATCCATTCGAAGGGTTCTTCCAGCTCGTCCACCCATTGCACCCGTGCGCGGTTGGCCGCGGCGCGTGGGTGAAAATAATGCGCCCGCAGGCCGCTGGCGCATAGATCGTCCGGCACGGGCTGCGCGGCGGTAAACCGCAGCCCCCATGCGGGCGCTTCAACCGTCCGTTCGTCAATTTTACGGGCGGGGGTGATGTTTTTGCAGCCGGTCAAGCGCGCGGCGGTCTCGCTGCGCGGGTCGGCAAAGACTTCTTTGGTTGCGCCGTCGCGCACGATGCGGCCATTCTCCATCACACACAGCTGTCCGCACAGATGATAGGCCTCGTCTCGGCTGTGGGTGACCAATACGGCTTGCCGCCCATAGGAACGCAGCAAGGCAAGGAACTGCGGTTGCAGTTGGTCGCGCAGATGGCTGTCCAGCGCGGAAAATGGCTCGTCGAGCAGCAACAGGCGCGGCTCGTTGACCAACATACGCGCAAGCGCTACACGCTGCGCCTGCCCGCCGGAGAGCTGCGCTGGGCGCAGCTTTTCTAGGCCATCGAGTTGCATCATCTCGATCATCTTGCGCAGGCGGCGTTGGCGCACGGCGGTGTCGCGTTCACGGTGCAGGCCGGTCAGGATATTGCGCTCGACCGTCAGGTGCGGGAACAGGGCGTATTGCTGGAACAAATAGCCCACGCGCCGCTGCTGTGGCTTGAGATTGATGCCACGCGCCGAGTCGAACAGCGTTTCTCCATCGAGTATGATGCGGCCTTCATCCGGCGTTTCTACGCCAGCGATGCACTTAAGGGTCAGGCTTTTACCGCATCCGGACGCACCCAACAGCCCGGTGACCGCGTCTTCTGCGTCAAAGGCGGTTTCCAGCACGAAATCCCCCAGCCGTTTGCGGATTTCCACATGCAGGCTCACGCGCGCTGTACCCCCTTTTGGCGGCGCTCGAGCAGGTTAATGGTCAGCAGCACCGTCGCTGAGATGGCGAGGTTGACCAGCACCCAGAAAAAAGCATGGGTATCGTCGCCCGTGCGCCAAAGCTGGTAGACCGTGGTCGAGATGGTCGCGGTCTTGCCGGGGGTGTAGCCGATCAGCATACTAGTCGCGCCGTATTCGCCAAGTGCGCGTGCAAAGCCCAGCACCACGCCCGCGATGATGCCCTCCCGGCAGGCGGGCATCCGGATGCGCCAGAAAATATAGGTATTCGACAGGCCAAGCGTCTGCCCAGCTTGCGCGAGTGTTTCGTCAAAGGCCTCGAACGCGCCGCGCGCGGTGCGGTAGAGTAGGGGAAAGGCGACCACCGCCGCCGCGATCACACCGCCGTACCATGTCATAACGAATTTCACGCAGATCTGCGCGAGCGCCATGCCGAGTGGACGGCGAGAACCAAATAACAGCAGCAGAAAATAGCCAATGACCGTAGGCGGCAGCACGAGTGGCAGCGTTAGCACCACGTCCAGCACGCCTTTCGCTAGGCGCGGCAGACGCACCGCATAATAGGCAGCGGCAATACCTGTAAAAAACACAATCACGCTGCTCAGCGCTGCGATGCGCAGGGAATTGAAGAGCGGATACCAGTCCAAGGGAAAAAATCACTCCTTTTGCAAACGGGGCAGTGCATATGCCCTGTCCCGTTGGTGGTCTTTACAGTCCGGTAACCGGGGAAAAACCGACCGAGGTGAAAACTGCCATGGCCTCATCGGTGGACAGATAGTCGAGAAACGCTTGTGCTGCTTCTGGGTGTGTCGAGGTCTTGAGCACGGCGGCCGGGTAGATAACTTGGCCGCACATGTCGGCAGCGGCTTCAGCTACAATGGTCAGGCTGTCACTGAAGGCATCGGTCGCGTAAATGATGCCAGCGTCCACGCTGCCCTCGCGCACTTGTGTGGTGACCTCTTTGACATTGGTGCCGTAGGTGATGCAGCCCGCACCCGCGAGCGCGGCTTCATCCAACCCGTAGTAAGTCAGAATTTTCTGGGTGTACTGGCCGACCGGCACATCGCTGTTACCCATCGCCAGCAGGATGTCGCCTGCCTGCAAGTGCTGGGCGAGCGAATCAAAGCTGTCGATGCCCTTGGGGTTGCCCTCGGGCACGGCGAGTGTCACCTTGTTTTCCAGCAGGTTGAGGCGGCTGTCGGACTGCACAAAATCCAGCCCTTCGGTATTGACTGAGGCATCTGCCGCGGCGTCCAGCTGATCCATTTGCTTCTGCGCGGCGGAAATAAATACATCGCAGTCCGCGCCCTCCTGAATCTGGGTTTTGAGCGTGCCGGAGGAATCAAAGTTGAAGGTCAGCGTCACGTTTGGTGCAACGGTCTTGTAGTCCTCCGCGATCTGCTCGAGCGTTTCGGTCAGGCTCGCCGCTGCAAACACAATGAGTTCGGTCGGCTTGCTGCCGTCCTCGTTTGTCGCCGCGTCCGTTCCGCCACTGCCGGAGGAGCAGGCGGTCAGGCTGACCGCCATGCACGCGGCCAGCAGTCCTGCAAGTAGTTTTTTCATGGATTTTCTCCTTTGCCCCGTCTTTCAGAGGCGTTTATTTTCAACCCGCCGGTTTTACGGCGTGGTCGAATCGAAAATCAGCGGGCGCAGTCCATCCGCTCGCCGCGCAGCAGCGCGTGCGCGTGTGGAAGCTGATCCAGAAAGACGTCCATGCACTCCATGCAGGCCTTGGGGCTGCCGGGCAGGTTGATGATGAGTGTCCGGCCGCGGATAACGGATACCGCGCGTGTCAGCATGGCGCGCGGCGTGATGCGCAGGCTGGCGGCGCGCATAGCTTCGGCGATACCGGGCGCAAGCCGTTCGGCGGCGTCCAGCGTCGCTTCGGGCGTCAGATCGCGCGGGGAAAAGCCCGTGCCGCCTGTGGTGAGAATGAGGTCGGGCTGACGCTGGTCGGCCAGTTGGATGAGTTTTTGGGCCAGCCCTTCGCGTCCGTCTGGCAGGATGAGCTGCTCGATGACGGTATAGCCTGCTTGTTGCAGCCGTCCTGCGACCGTCGGGCCGCTCTCGTCCTGTCGCTCACCCGCAGCGCAGCGGTCGGCCGGGGTGATCCCCGCTGCCGGCAAGGGCAGCGGCGTTTCGCGTGGCACGACCGCCATCTCGCCGCGAGCCGCAATGCGGCCGCCTGCCAATACACGTGCAAAAATGCCCTCGCGCGGCATGATGCAGTCGCCCATCTTTTGAAAGATCGCGCAGTGGTGGTGGCAGGCCTTGCCGATTTGCGTCACTTCGAGCAGCACGTCGCCGCAGCGCAGCCATGTGCCGACAGGCAGCGTCCGAAAGTCGATGCCCTCGACGATCAGGTTTTCCCCGAATGCGCCGGGGGCGACGTTTGCACCGCGCGCGTTAAACGCAGCGATCTCGTCCGCAGACAGCAAGCTGACCTGCCGATGCCAGTCACCCGCGTGCGCATCGCCGTCCAGCCCATGGTTGGCAATGAACTGTGCCGCGCCGCGGTTCTCTTTTTGTACGCCGCGCACCGTGCTGGTGCATACGGCGAGTACCTTTCCCATATTATCCTCCGATTTGGTTCATGGATTTGTGTTCGGTAATGTTTTCCCGCTGCGCAAAGCAGTGCGCGGCAGGCTTTTGCAAAATGGCTGCACGAATGGCATCCCGTAGCGTCGCATCGTCCGCGCCGTCACGCAGCAGCGGTTTCAGTTCCACGCCTTGCTCATAGCACAGGCAGGGTTTCAATAGCCCGGTACTGGTCAGCCGTAGGCGGTTGCAGTGGTCGCAAAAGCCGTGGCTGACTGCGTCGATCAGGCCGATGCAGCCTTTGAATCCGGGGGCATGGAAATAATGTGCCGGGCCGTTTCCGCGTGGCGCTGAGATGGGTTCCAGCTGCGGCCAGTGCGCGCGCAGGCAGTCGAGTACGATTGCAGCGGTTGTCGCTGGAGTGGATTCTGTGCTGCCAAGCGGCATCCGCTCGATAAAACGCACATCCACCGGCAGTGCCTGTGCCAGTTCAGCCAGCGGGATGAGTTGGTTGGCAGTTTCCGGTAGCAGCACAGCGTTGACCTTGGTGGGCAGGCGCGCGGCGCAAAGGCGTACTGCGTGCAGCACTTCATCCGCAGTATGTGTTCGGCGGGTGAGACGCTGATATTGTGCATTGTCCAGCGTGTCCAGACTAATGTTGACCCCGTCCAGCCCAGCCTCACATAATTCATTCAGCAGGGGTGGCAGCAGAAGGCCGTTGGTGGTCAGTGTAACCTGCCAGACGCCGGGCAGCGCTTTGAGGCGCCGGATGAAGTCTGTGCAGCCCTGCCGCACCAGCGGTTCGCCGCCTGTGACCTTGAAACGGTCGATGCCGAGCGCAACCGCTGCCGCCGCGATGCGAAGCAGTTCCTCATAGCGCAGCAGATCATCGTGCGCTGTGGTCGGCACGCCCTTATCCGGCATACAGTAGCGGCAGCGCAGATTGCACCGATCCGTAATGGATAGGCGCAGGTAGTTGATTTTGCGTCCGAAGGAATCCAGCATATTATATGCCCTTGCCGAAGCCGCAGTTGGGGAAGTGGCACTCGGCGCAGTTCAGGCACAGCCCGCCGTGGCCGAGTCCGGCCAGCCAGTCCGCCGTGACAGGCACATCGGCCAGCAGGCGTGGCAGCACCAGGTCGAAGATCGTGCGTTTTGCGTACATCACACAGCCCGGCAGGCCGCAGACCGGCCTTCCATCCGGCAGATAGGACACGAGGAACATCGCGCCGGGCAGCACGGGTGCGCCGTAGCTGACGACTTCCGCGCCTGCCTGCCGGATGGCAAGTGGGGTGCGGTCATCTGGATCAACGCTCATGCCGCCGGTGCAGAAAATCATCTGCACGCCGTCGTCTGCCATTTTGGTGATCGCGTTGGTAATCTCCGTCGGATCATCGCCACAGACCGCGTGCGCGGCCATTTCACAGCCGTATTCGGCAAGCTTGCGCTCCAAAACTGGGGTAAACGCATCCTTGATCAGCCCATTGGCGACTTCGCTGCCCGTGGTCACCACGCCGAATGTGCGCGGACGGAAGGGGATAAGCTGCAAGAGTGGGCTGTCGCCCGCCGTGCGGCGCGCCTGTTTCATCTTCTCTTTTTCGATCACGAGCGGGATGACACGCGTGCCGCACAGTTTATCGCCTTTTTTTACCGGGAAACCGCCCGCGCGTGTAGCAATCATCATTTCGCCTAGGCCATTGACTGCGCGCAGACGCTCCACATCGACCAGCAGCAGGCCGTCCTCGTCTGCGATCAGCTCGATTTTGCCCTCCTTGGGCGCGGTTGCGTGCATATGAGCGCCTTGGCACATGGCGCGCAGGATTTCGGCTGCATCGTTTTCGTGCAGCATATTTTCGCCCGCTTCCCAGATGTAAATGTGTTCCTTGCCGACACTTAGCAGCACCGGGATGTCCTCCGGCTGGATGATGTGTCCCTTGCGGAATACCGCGTCCTTGGTCACGCCCGGGATAATCTGAGTGATATCATGGCACAGGACCTGCCCAACGGCATCCTGCGTGCGCATCAGTTTCATGATAAGCCTCCAACAGTAAAATGCGGATTGCAGACGCAATCCTTGCTATGGTAAAATTGTATCATATTTGAGCGCGGGCAAGCAACCGATAACCGCCCGGCAATGGCGGTCAATGTTGCCAAAGTTTTTCGTTATATTTATAATAGTTCAACGAAAGATATAAAATTAGATGGATTTTGACGTTTTTTTCGTATTGTCATGAAAATTTGGTATGGCAAAGGAGGGCATGGATGGAACAGCCGATCAAGGTGCGCGCAAGTCTGCGGATCGTGCGGGAGGACAAGTTGTTTGGGCCGGGGGTGGCGCAACTGCTGCAAGGGGTTGCAGAGCTCGGTTCGCTGCGGCGCAGTGCCGCACGCATGGAGATGAGCTATAATAAGGCGTGGAGTGTGGTACACGGCTGCGAGGAGCAACTGGGCTTTGCGCTGCTCGAGCGACATATCGGCGGCGCGGGCGGCGGTGGTGCGGTGCTGACCGAACGGGGAAAGCAGCTGTTGGAACGGTATCGGGCGTTTTCGCTGCGGGCGCATGAGATGCTCAATCAAATGGCAGAGGAATACTTTTCAGATCTTTTGGATGGACGGTGACAATGATGCAGGAAAAACAGCCTTGGGTATTGGTGCGTGGCGCAGGTGATCTCGCCACTGGTGTGATCGTGCGGCTGCACCGCTGCGGCTTCCGCGTGGCGGTGACTGAGTGCGCAAACCCTTCTGCCATCCGGCGGCGCGCAGCGCTGTGCGAGGCGGTCTGGCAGGGAAAAGCGACGGTCGAGGGCGTGACCTGCCGCAGGGTAGATGACCCGGATGAAGCCGCGCGCGTGGCGCAGGCGGGCGAGGTGCCGCTGCTGGTGGATGAACATGCGGACTGCGTGTCCGCGTTGCGTCCGGCGGCAGTCGTGGATGCGATCCTTGTCAAACGCAATCTGGGGACACATCGGGGGATGGCGCCCATTACAGTCGGCCTTGGGCCAGGGTTTAGCGCGGGTGATGATGTGGATGCAGTGGTGGAGACCATGCGCGGGCATCATTTGGGTCGTGTGATTTTGCAGGGTGCAGCGATTCCCAATACAGGTGTGCCGGGCGTGATTGCAGGCTATGCTGCTGAGCGGGTGATTCATGCACCTGAGGCGGGCGAAATGACCTTTGTGCAAACTGAAAACGGAAAAACGGTGGACATTGGCGCGCTGGTCAAAAAGGGACAGGAGATCGCGCGGGTCGACGGCGCACCGGTGCTGGCCACGATCGACGGCGTGCTGCGCGGCCTGATCCGGGAAGGCTACCCGGTGACGAAGGGACTTAAGATCGCGGATATCGATCCGCGTCCCGAGCAGGTGGCGTATTGCGACACGGTGTCCGACAAGGCCCGAGCGATTGGCGGCGGCGTGGTCGAAGCGCTGCTGTATCTTGCGCGGCAAAAAGGTATTCGGCTGCTATAAACAAAAAGAACGGGCGGTTTTGCCCGTTCTTTTTGCTATTTTGAGAATATCCAGCGGTACAGGAAAGTTGGGTTGGCGTGCAGGCTGCCGATGCGGCAGTCCAGACCGTCGGCGCGCAGTGCCTGCGCGACCGGTTCTGCCTGTGCAGTGAGCGCGGGTGTATCCGCCTGATTGAGCAGCACGCGCAGCTGTTTTGTCGGCAGGTTACAGGCTGCGACGGTTTCCTGCACACAATATAGTAGCTCTGGGATGCCGACGATTTGTTCCGGATTTGCCGCCCAGCCCGGACATCGCGCATAGCGATGCACCACATCGCGCACGGGCTGTCCGAGCGCGGACAACCCAGCGACGATCAGGCACAGGTCGGGCTGGGGGGACAGCACTGGCTCATCTGCACGGTGTAATTTTAGCGGCAGACGGTGTGCGCCGTCCGCCTCACACAGTACGATATCGGCTGCCGCTGCCGCCTGCGCGAGCAGGACAGGGGAGAGCGCGCCCAGCTTGCCATTTTGCGCGCAGCTGCCTGCACAGACCGCACCGGGCGTATGCAGCTGCTTCAGCAGCACGTCCGGCGTAGGGTCGGTCAGTGTGATGCGGCAGTCCGGCGGCGCAAGGGGGAAAATGTGTGTCGAGGTGGTCACCAGCACGCGATATGACGCCAACGCATGGGCGAGCACACGCAGTGTGGTGGTTTTACCGCCTGCGCCAACGATGGAAATCCATTTTGGCTTCATCTGGCATCTCCTCAGTCATCGTTCTGCCAAAGCAGACGGTAGCCGCTGTCCTCGACGGCATAGAGCGCTTCCGCGTCCACGTCGAGCAGCCCTCGGCAGTCGGTTTCGGCCGAAAAGCGCACACACGTGCCACAGGACGAGCTGAGCGCGCGCGGCACGGGCCGCATCTTTGCCTTGAAGCCGGCTTTTTGCAGCGCCTGAAAGCTGAGCATCGCGCTCAGGTGCGTGTGAAAGGTCGCAATAAACTCGCTCATGCTTTTTTGGTCAGTGTCAGGGCAAATTCCTCGTCGCCGGTCTCGCGGGACGCTGCTGCATAGCCGTTGTTGTTGGCAAAGCGGGTGATGTTTTCCACTGCGCACGGGTCATCTACCAGCACTTCGAGCGTATCAGGCGCGTTTTTCTTGACTTCCTTCTGCACCATGACCACGGGCATGGGACACGAAAAACCTCTTGCGTCAATCATTTTGCATTCTCCTCCCGGTGTAAATTTGCGTAAGAAATCACGGCAAGCAGGATCAGGCCGATCACGATGCCGATGCGGCCGGCCTGCGCCACGCCGCCTGCGGTGAATACGCCGTCCGCCATTGCATCCGCGTTGCCTGCCATGCCGAAGTTGTGCGCAAGCGCCGCACCGACCAGCATACCAAACACAGTCACCGCGCTGTCGCCGCTGCCCTCACCGGCGAGGATGAGTTGGCGCAGCGGACAGCCGCCCAGCAGTACCGAGCCCCAGCCGGCCATTGCCATGCCGAGGAAGCTCCATACATAGTCGTGGTGCGCGACCGGCTGCACGGCAAGGGTGGGGTGAAAGTTGCCCAGCACAAGGTTGCCGATCAGGACGGTTACGAAAATGGCGATAAACCCTGTCAGCAGGTGAAAATCGCGGAACAGGAACACATCGCGCAGACCGCCTGCCATGCACAGGCGGCTTTTCTGTGCCAGTGCGCCGACGATCAGGCCACCAACGAGTGAGATCAGCCACGGGGCATGGCTGGCACCCGGGCCTGCCTGCGAAAAACGGATGAAGGACGGCGCCGCCAGCAGCAGCGCCAACACTGCGATGACAAAACCGGGCAGCACAAAACCGTCCGCTTTCTGCACTTTGCGCGCGCGGCCAAGTGAAAAGCCCTTTTTCAGACATAGCGCACCTGCACCGATGCCTGCGGCAAAGCCGACGAGGCCGGCGATTGCGGTCGCGTCGCCGCCGCCCAGACGCAGCACCATGCGCAGTGGGCAGCCGAGAAAGGCCAGCGCACCAACCATAACAATCATGCCCAGCACAAAGCGCAGGGCGGGGGCGGAACCGGCGCGTGCGCGGAACTCTTTGCCGGCAAGCGCCGCAACCGTCGCACCGAGGACGAGGCCGACGATTTCCGGGCGCAGATACTGCACCTTTTCGGCGCTGTGCAGTCCCAGTCCGCCCGCAATGTCGCGCACGAAGCAGGCAATGCAGAAGCCCATGTTGGCAGGATTGCCTGCGGCTGTGAGCGCCAGCGCCGCAAGGCCGACGATCACACCGGTCCCGATCACCAGATACTTGTTTTTGTTCATGTGAATCTCCTTTGATTTGTGAAATGTATTTTGCAACAAGGCCGGTTTTACATTTGACCGGCTGTGTGTTACACTGATGAAAAGTATACGGATAAAATGATCCGCAGACGTTGGGAGGAAAATGCGATGCATTCGGTTTATTTGGATAACGCTGCGACTTCATTCCCCAAGCCGTCCGTAGTGGGGGCGCGTATGCGTGAATATGTAGACCAAATCGGGGCGAGTGTCAACCGCGGCACCTACGAGGCTGCGCAGCAGGCTGAACTGGTCACGCTGCGCCTGCGGCAGCGGCTGTGCGAATTGTTTTCCTTTTCCTCCGTACCGCATGTGATCCTGACGCCGGGCAATACGTGGGGGCTCAACCAGCTGCAGTTCGGCGCGCTGCGGCCGGGCGACCACTGTCTGGTGTCCGCTATGGAGCATAATGCGGTCATGCGGCCGCTCGGGCAGTTGGCCCGCCGCGGTGTGACGTTTGACCGCATCCCGTGCGATCGGGAAGGGCGTTTACAGATCGACCAAATCGAGCCGCTTCTGCGGGATAATACCCGTCTGATGCTGCTGGCACATGCGTCCAATATGTCCGGTACGGTGCAGGACGTGCAGGCAGTCGGGGAGATTTGCCGCGCGCGGGGCATCCCCTTTGCGCTGGACGCCGCACAGACCGCGGGGCATGTGCCGATCGACTTTGCCGCGCTCGGCTTGAGTGCGTTGTCGGTTCCCGGACATAAGGGCTTACTTGGCCCACAGGGCATCGGCGCGCTGCTGTTGCGGCCCGATTTTGCGGAGTCGCTCGAGCCGCTCGTCAGCGGTGGTACGGGCAGTGTGTCGGATTCCGAGGAAGTCCCGGTGTATTTCCCCGATCGGCTTGAGCCGGGTACGCCCAACCTGCCCGGCATCTTCGGATGGGAAGCCGCGCTGGACTTTTTGCAGCAAGTGACCATTCCGGCGGTGCAGGCGCACGACCGCACGCTGCCCCAGCGTTTTCTGGATGGGCTACGCACGATCCGTGGTGCTGAACTCGTCGGGCCGGACACGGCGGAAGACCGCGTCGGGGTGTTCAGCTTGGATTTTCCTGGAAAGGATAATGCAGAAGTCGCAGCAGCGCTGGAGGAGCGGTTTGGCATCCTGACGCGCTGCGGACTGCACTGCGCGCCCAGCGCGCATCGCACGCTCGGGACGTTTCCGCGCGGCACAGTGCGGTTTTCTTTTAGCTGGTTTACGACGGAAGGGGAGGTTGACCGCGCACTGGAAGCAATCGTAGCCGTCAGCGCAGGATAACGCGGGCAGCCCCTGCAAATTCCGAAACCGTTCCGATGCGCCGTGCATCCGGGACGGTTTTTTGCAGTTCGACCGCCAGTGCGTCCGCGTCCTCGGGATCGACCGCGATCAGCAGGCCACCAGAGGTCTGCGGGTCATACAACGCGTCCTGCACTTCGAGTGGCACGCCGTCTGCCGCGACGAAGGCTTCTGCGAATTTGCGGTTGCGGTACATGCCTTCGGGCAGAATCCCCATGCGGGCAAATTCCAGCGCTTCCGGCGGGATGGGGAGCGCAGAAACGTCCAGTTCGAGTTGCACGCCGCTGCCTTGCGCCATCTCGAACGCATGACCGAGCAGGCCGAAGCCGGTCACATCCGTACAGGCGTGCGTGCGGAACTGCACCATGGCATCGCGCGCGGCTTTGTTGAGCGTTGTCATGCGCGCAAAGACGGCATCGAGCACGTCAGGGGGGCACAGGTCGGCTTTGGCGGCTGTCGTCAGGATGCCTGCGCCGAGCGATTTGGTCAAAAACAGCACGTCGCCTGGCTGCGCCCCTGCATTGGTCAACACCTTTTCGGGATGCACAAAGCCGGTTACGCACAGACCGTATTTTGGTTCCTCGTCCAGAATGCTGTGTCCGCCTGCGATGACCGCGCCGGCCTCATAGACCTTGTTGTAGCCGCCGCGCAGCAGGTCGTGCACGGCGCTGTCCGGCATGGATTTCGGGATGCACAGCAGATTGAGTGCAATGCGCGGTTCGCCGCCCATTGCGTATACGTCGGACAGTGCATTGGTGGCTGCGATCTGCCCAAACAGATATGGGTCGTCTGCGATCGGCGGGAAAAAGTCCACAGTCTGCACGTGCGCAAGTTCGTCCGACACGCGATATACCGCGGCATCATCGCTTTTGTCAAAACCGACCAGCAGATTGGCGTCGGTGTGTACCTCGAGACCATCCAACAGGCGGGCGAGCGTGCCCGCGCCGACTTTTGCGCCGCAACCGGCGCAGCTGGCAAGCTTGGTGAGTTTGATTTCCTGTTCCATAGTCCGCTCCTTGATAAAAAGTAGGGGGATACGGGCAGAGAACCGTTATCCTCTTAAAAAGATAACACGTGCAGGGGCAAAGGTCAAGCAGCGGCACGTGCCTTTGCACGGTGGGTGAAACTGTGTTATAATGCGTTATGTATGAAAAAAACAAGGAGGGAAGGCCGGTGCTTTCCAAAAAAAGCAAGGCGATTGGGTTTATCCTGCTGTCTGCGTTCGGCTTTGCGCTGATGAGTACGTTTGTGCGGCTGGCAGGGGATCTGCCGTCGATGCAAAAATCGTTTTTCCGCAATCTGGTTGCGATGTTCGTTGCGGCGCTGGCGCTGCGGCGAGAGGGGATTGGTTGGAAATGGGAAAAGGGCAATCTGCCCATGCTGCTGCTGCGCGCGACCTGCGGCACGCTTGGCATTTTGTGCAATTATTATGCGATTGACCGTCTGGTGCTGGCGGATGCCAATATCCTCAACAAAATGTCGCCGTTTTTTGCCATTTTGTTTTCGCTCTTCATGCTCAAGGAGCGTGCCAATGTCTGGCAGTATCTGGCGGTGTTGGCGGCGTTCGGCGGCAGTATGCTGATCATCAAGCCGGGGTTTTCGGCGGAGATGTTTCCGGCGCTAATCGGTCTGCTTGGCGGAATTTTTGCAGGCGCAGCCTATACGGCAGTACGTGCGCTTTCCCAAAAAGGGGAGAAGAGTGCGCGGATTGTGTTTTTCTTCTCAACATTCTCCACGCTGGTGTGCCTGCCATACCTCATATTGGATTTCCATCCGATGACATGGGCGCAGTTTGCCTGCTTGCTGGGCGCGGGCGCGGCTGCCACGCTTGGTCAGTTCGGTGTAACGCTGGCCTACGCGCACGCGCCAGCCAAGGAAATCTCGGTATTTGACTATACGCAGGTGCTATTTTCCGCACTGCTCGGCTTTTTCCTGTTCGACCAGGTGCCGGACGGGTTAAGCGTGTTGGGGTATCTGGTGATCTGCGGCGTATCCGTATTGATGTTCTTCTATAACCGCGCGCTGGAAAGCCGGGAGCAGGCCAGTGGACGGGGTTGAGTTGATCCGCTCCCGTCGGCGTACGCTGGGGTTGGAAGTGACGCGCGATGGTCGTGTGATTGTGCGCGCGCCGCTGCGCGCGTCGGTCGCTTCGATTGAACGGTTTGTCCGCGACCATGCGGATTGGATTGCCCGTGCGCAGGCACGGCAGCAGGCGCGTCTGGCAGCGCATCCCGAGCCGGATGATGCACAGCGCGCCGAGCTCATCCGCCGTGCACGGGAGGAATTGCCGCCCAAGGTGGCGTATTACGCGAGGCGGATGGGGCTCAGGCCGGCCGGTATGCGCATTACGTCGGCACGGACACGGTTTGGTTCGTGCAGCGCACAAAACCGACTGTGCTTCTCGTGGCGGCTGATGGATTATCCGGATGCTGCGGTGGATTATGTCGTTGTGCATGAACTGGCGCATATCGTGCATAAAAACCATGGCCCGCGGTTCTGGGCGCTGGTGGAGCAGCACATGCCGGATTATCGCGCCCGTCGTGCGCTGTTGCGGGAGTAAGGCCGAAGGAGGAAGAAAAATGACGATTGCGGAGATTGCGCGCCGCGCAGGCGTGTCCAAGGCGGCGGTTTCGCGCTATCTGAATAATGGTTATGTCAGTTCGGAAAAGCGGGAGGCGATCCGCCGGGTGATCGAGGAAACTGGCTATGTACCCTCCCAGCAGGCGCAGACGCTGCGCACGGGCAAGAGCCGGATGATTGGCGTGATTGTGCCGCGCATTGATTCCGAGTCAATCAGCCGTGTGGTTGCGGGTATTTCCCGGGTGTTGGAAGAGCAAGGCTATCGGCTGCTGCTGGCCAACACGGACAATCGCATTGAAAAGGAACTGGAATATCTCGAAGTGTTTCGCAGCGGCAATGTGGACGGTGTGATTCTGGTAGCCACCATGATTTCCGCTGCACATCGAAAGGCGCTGACGGCGCTTGGTGTGCCGAGGGTACTGGTCGGACAGCAGATGGATGGGATGTCCTGCGTATTTCACGATGACCGCGGCGCAGCGCGCGCGGTGACCGAGCTGCTGTTGCAAAGCGGCCGCCGTCGGGTGGGGTACATCGGCGTGACCCCACGCGACAAAGCCGCAGGTGCGGCGCGCCGGGCAGGCTATCAGGATGCCTTGCACGCAGCCGGGGAGGAGCCGCGGCCGGAGTGGATGGAGCAGAGCGATTTTTCCATTGACGGAGGTTATGCGGCAGCAGGACGGCTGCTGGCCCGCGTGCCGGATATTGAGGGGGTTTTTTGTGCAACCGATTCCATAGCGATTGGTGCCAAGAAGCGTTTGGAGGAGCAAGGCAGACACATTCCGGACGATGTGGCGCTGGCAGGCATCGGACATTCTCGTATGAGCGAGCTGGTGCGGCCACGACTGGCGACCGCGCACTATTATTACCAGACCAGCGGCGAGGAAGCGGCGCACGACC
>CALWEB010000002.1 GCA_944376955.1 uncultured Agathobaculum sp.
ACCTTATCCAGAGCGGTGGAGGGAACGGCCCAATGAAACCCGGCAACCTGCGCAAAACCATGCGTAAGGTGCCAAATCCGGCGTAGGAACACGAAAGATGAGGGGGCAAAACGGTTTTTTCGCTCCCGGCTGGGAGCGTTTTTTTTGCGCCCGGCGTATCCAGAACGAAAGGAAGGAACAATCACCATGGCACATCACTTTTTTACCTCGGAATCGGTCACGGAAGGACATCCCGACAAGATCTGCGACCAGATCTCGGATGCAATTCTTGACGAAATCTTAACGAACGACCCGTACGCTCGCGTTGCCTGCGAGACCACCTGCACGACCGGTATGGTGCAGGTAATGGGCGAAATTTCGACCACCTGCTATGTGGACATCCCCAAGGTGGTGCGTGACACCGTGCGCGGGATCGGCTACGACCGCGCAAAGTACGGCTTTGACTGCGACACCTGCGCGGTGCTGACCGTAATCGACGAGCAGTCTGCGGACATCGCGCTGGGTGTAGACAACTCGCTGGAGCGCAAGGAGGGCGCCTCGGATGCCGACCTCGCCATCGGCGCGGGCGATCAGGGCATGATGTTCGGCTATGCGTGCGACGAGACACCCGAGCTGATGCCGCTGCCGATCTCGCTGGCGCACAAGCTTGCCAAGCGCCTGACCGAAGTGCGCAAGAACGGCATGTTCACCTATCTGCGCCCGGACGGCAAGAGCCAGGTGACCATCGAATACGATGAGGACAACCTGCCTGTGCGTGTGGATGCAGTTGTACTGTCCACCCAGCACAGCCCGGATGTTTCGCTCCAGCAGATCCGCAAGGACATGATCGAGCAGGTGATCAAGCCGGTCATCCCGTCCCATCTGCTTGACGAGAACACCAAGTACTTCATCAACCCGACCGGCCGCTTTGTCATCGGTGGCCCGCAGGGCGACTCCGGCCTGACCGGCCGCAAGATCATCGTCGATACCTACGGCGGCATCGGCCGTCACGGCGGCGGCGCGTTCTCGGGCAAGGACCCGACCAAGGTGGACCGTTCGGCAGCGTATGCGGCGCGTTGGGTGGCCAAGAATATTGTTGCGGCGGGACTTGCCAAGCGCTGCGAGATCCAGCTGGCTTACGCCATCGGCGTGGCTGAGCCGGTTTCCATTATGATTGAGACCTTCGGCACCGGCACGGTGGATGAGGGCAAGCTGGCCGAGGCGGTACGTAAGGTTTTTGACCTGCGTCCGGCGGCGATCATCGAGACGCTCGATCTGCGCAAGCCCATCTATAAGCAGCTGGCAGCCTATGGTCACATGGGCCGCGAGGAGCTGGGCGTTAAGTGGGAGAATACCGATAAGGTGGAGGAACTCAAGGCCGCGCTCGCGTAAGCGCACGGCAATGGATGTTGCAGGAGGCGGCAGTGCATGACGGAGGAAGAAAAAATCTTTGCGGGCAGGCTGTTTGACGCGCGTACCAAAGAATTGCGCGACATCAAGCACAAGGCGCACATCCTGTGCCAGAAATTCAACGCGATGGACGAATACGACCCTGCGCGGCTGCCCATTGTGCGCGAGTTCATCGGGCAGATCGGTGAGAAATACTATTTTCAGGGGCCGATTCAGTTCAACTACGGCTCGCACACCTTTATCGGGGAGAATTTCTTCTGCAATTTCAACCTGACCGTCATGGATGACGCGCGCATCTTCATCGGGGACAATGTGATGTTTGGCCCGAACGTGTCGCTCATGGCGACCGACCATCCGCTCATTGCGTCCGAGCGCACCAGTATGCGCTATCCGGATGGGCATGTTTCCATGTCCGAGTTTGCCAAGGATATCCACATCGGGAATAACGTCTGGATCGCGGCCAATGCCGTGGTGCTGGGCGGCGTGACGATTGGGGATGGTGCAGTCATCGGCGCGGGCAGCGTGGTGACGCGGGACATCCCTGCCGGGTACCTTGCGGTCGGCGTGCCGTGCCGGCCGCTGCGGGAAATCACCGAAGCGGATTCCAAGATGGAGCTGCTTTGAGCAGAAAAGATAGAAAAGTCCTGCCGGTTTTCCGGCAGGACTTTTTTCTTCCCGCGGCAGCGGCCACACAGCAAAACCGCCAAAAGCGTTATGCAAAATCCGGCGGAAACGCTAAAAAACGGGCGGAGGATTGACATTGCACAGGAAAAAAGCTATGCTTAAACCAGAGCAGAAAGGGAGGCTGATGCGCAATGCAGGTATTGGAAAATGAACGCTTTCGGGTGGAGATCAACCCGTTTGGTGCGGAATTAAGCAGTTTTAAGAGCAAAAAAACCGGCACGGAGTATGTCTGGCAGGCTGATCCTGCTGTGTGGAAGCGGCACGCGCCGATTCTGTTCCCGATCGTCGGGCGGCTCAAGGACAAAACCTATACCGCAGACGGCACGGCTTATGAGATTACCCAGCATGGCTTTGGCCGCGATCTGGAATGGCAGGTCGGTTCGGTGGGCGAAGGCTACGTGGAATTTGTGCTGGAAGCGAATGATTTCACCAAAAAAATGTACCCGTGGGATTTCGTCTGCACGGTGCGCTATACGCTGACGGACGCGACGCTCAAAAAGGAGCATATCGTTTTTAACCGCAGCGAGACCGACATGTACTATGAGATTGGCGGGCATGATGCGTACACGCTTTGCTGGCTGCCGGACGAGTCGATTGAGGACTATTTCGTAGCGTTTGAGGGTACAGCGGTGCTGCATCCGATCCTGACGGACGAAAATGTGCTGCTCAGCCGCGACCACGGCGATTTGCTGCTGAAAGACGGCTGTCTGCCAATCACGCGCGAGACATTCCGCAACGACGCAATCATCATGGATGATCTGCCGGTGCGCCGCGCGACCATCGGCAGCACACGCAACGACCGCACCGTAACCATGGATTTTGCGGATTTCCCGTATTTTGCGGTCTGGAGCGCATATAAGGATTTTGACGTGCCGTATGTCTGCCTGGAGCCGTGGAGTACGCTGCCGGACGGCGGTTATCTTGACCACGCGATCGAAAACAAGGTCGGCGTGCGAATGCTGCGCCCGGGACAGGAGGAATGTCTGTCTTTCTCGACCACCATTCACGAATGAGCAAATCAAAACGCAAGGGCGCGTTGCAGAAATGAAATCTGCAGCGCGCCCTTTTATGAGCCGTCCAAAGGAGTATGTAGCCGATAGGTTGTGGAAAAACAAGCGTTTGGGGAAGGAAAAAGGCATGGCAAAGCAGACGCTGGGGTAAATTCCAGCATCAAATGTGGAATGATTCTGTTGTCAGGA
>CALWEB010000003.1 GCA_944376955.1 uncultured Agathobaculum sp.
TTATCGCCCAGAACATACTGGCAGTAGTAGGTCAGGTCGGTGCCGATGATGACCTGATACGCAGTGTAGGTGATCATCAGACCGAGTGCAATCAGGAAATACCGGTTGGTGAAGGTGATCTTAAACGATTCCCAGAAAGGAATGTTCTCTTTTTTGGTCTGCGGCGCTGCCTGCACGCGCTCGGTGCAGGTTGCGTAGGTGTTGAGCAGGACAAATACCGAAACGATCGCGTAAGCACCGGTGACCAGGATCCAAGACAGCTGCTCGTGGCCGGTGACGCTGGAGATATAGTTAATCAGCGGCAGGGTAAACGCGGTGATGATCATGCTCGCGGTGATGGACAGCATCATACGGATGTTGCTGATGGTGTCGCGGTCGCGGCGGTCGCGGGTCATGAGCGAGCCGAGCGCGTGGAACGGCTGGCTGATGGCGGTGTATACCACGGTGTTCATCAGGTTATAGGTGACGAAAGCGTAGATGATCTTGCCGATATTCCCGATATCCGGCATGGTGAACAGCAGGATCGCCGCGATCGCATAGGGGACCGCAAGACGCAGGATCCAGATGCGCGCCTTGCCGTACTTGGAATGGGTGCGGTCGATGATCGTACCCATCGCGACATCGGAAAAGCCGTCGAAAATACGGGAGATCAGCATGATCATACCGACAGCGCCGGCTGAGATGCCGATAACGTTCGTATAGAAGTAGATCAGCAGGGTGGATGTCATGGTGTACATGAGCGTCAGCGCCGGGTCGCCGAAGCAGTAGGCCAGCTTCTCGGATACCGGGACTTTGATGAACTCATCCATATTCTTTCTTTTCTGCTTAAAGTTTAAAAGTTCTGCAATTCCGCCTTTCATTTGCTACACTCCTTCTTGAAGTCTCATTTCGTTCATAGTATCGAAGGATACCATACTGTACATTTCAGGGTGGATGCCAATCCCCGAAACGAAAAATGAAGAAGAAGATTCAAGATGTTCACGAGAACGCTTTGTTTGAAATGCCTTGCGGCTGTTTCATAAATCAAGCGCACCCTGTTTTCTCACATCAGGTAATATGCTTGATTTGTTTTTATGATTCAAGACTATCACTATTTTTTCTGGTTTTCAATAGCAGAAAATTAAAAAACTATCATTTCGCATTTTTTCGTGACATGCGGACAAATGCACGGCTACTGCTTTGTAATATTGACGAAAAAACAGAATCACGCGCGTGCAGTTGCGTGCATTTATATGTCGTTTTCGCCAAGATACTACGAAGTAAAAATGTATGGCACGGCAGGATGAAAATGCACGCCGATGATTGCATAATCGTTGCAATATGGTATACTGAAAGTACAAGGATTGTTGGGAGGCAAGAATATGGCAGTCACCGCGCAGCAAATTGCCGAGTTGGCAGGCGTATCCCGCGGCACAGTGGATCGCGCGCTGCACAACCGAGGCCGTGTCAACCCAGAGGTTGCTGCACGCATTCATCGTATTGCAGCGGAACTGGGCTATAAACCCAATCTGGTGGGGCAGGCACTGGTGCGGACAAAGCGTGATTTTAAGATCGGCGCCATTCTGCAGTCTGTGGAAACCCCAACCATGCAGATTGTCCTGGAAGGGCTCCGACGGGCAGCAGATGAGTTGCGTGCATCCGGTGTGGAACTGATCATTCGCGAACTGCGCGGACTGGACGAAGAACTCGTTCTGGAAAGCATAGAAGAGTTAACGTCACAAGGCATACAAGGTCTGGCTATCTCGCCCAATAATACCGCTGAATTGCGCCAGTGTATCAACGGACTGTATGAGCAGGGGATTCCTGTTATCACCATGAATTCCGACATCCCCGGCAGCAAACGAATCTGTTTTATCGGCATGGATAATTACCGCGCCGGCCAGACAGCGGCCGGGCTGATGTGTCAAATGCTGCCTGATACCAGTAAAGTGCTTCCCCTTGCTGGGCATCTGAACAATACCGCGCACAACAATCGCCTAAACGGATTTTTGGATACGCTGCATGAGCAGAACACACATAACTTGCGCATTATGCCGTTTCAGCCCTGCTTTGATCGGAACGACTATGCACACGAGATCACGCAGCACGCTCTGCGTGAAAATCCAGATTTGGTTGGTATCTATGTGACATCAAATGGACAGGAAGGCGTCTGCCAAGCGGTAGAAGAAGAATGCAAAAAAGGGAAGATTAAAATTATCGCCTATGACCTGAATGCGCCCAATATGCGGTTGCTGCAATCCGACAGTCTGAGCATCGTACTCGATCAGGAGGCATTTGACCAAGGATACAGACCGCCGTTTTTACTTTATGAATATTTGATGCACCATAAACTTCCCGAAAAAGTTCTGATTTACACAGATATTGCCATTCGCACGAAGTATAACAGCGATTTGATCGCTTTCACCAACCATGCAGACACTACAAAATAATGGCCCCATTTTTGACAGCCCACCTATCCATCCCCGGCGCCACCCCCTGACAGACCAGAACTAAAATAAAAAATGCGTTTCCAACATGGAAACGCATTTTTTATTTTCTTTTTCTCAGTCAATATTCTGCGAACAGATGATAGCAATGCGCGTGGAAAGTTGATCTTCCTGCGGGTGCTTGCCTTTGTGCAGCAGCTCACGCAATAAGATCAGCGGCAGATATCCCTGACGGTACATATCCTGTGTGATCGTAAAGTCCAGACTGCCCTCCTGCAGCAACAGTTTGGTGCGGACGGACACGTCGTGTGCAACCACGCGGATACGATCGGCGGCGCCTGCTTGGCGCAGCGCATCCGTGCAGCCGGTGACGCTGCGGTTGACCATATAAATCGCTGCAAGATCGGGCGTGTTATGCAATGCCTGACGCACTTTATCACAGGTGAGACGATAATTATTATAGGTTTCCGTAATCTCGATTTGCGCAGCAGTAAATCCCAACTCATGCATACGCGCACAGAACCCATCCAGCCGCGTGCGGTGCCCGTGATACTCCAGATTGCCCACCATTGCCAGAATGCGTGCATCGTGCGGCACGCATTTGCTGAGCAGTTCGGCCGCAATCCGACCGCTTTTTGCGTAGTCCTGTCCAACAAAGCACAATCGTCGGCTATCTGGCAGATCTGAATTGAACGTGATGCAGGGAATACCCCGATCCGCCAGCTCGCCCACCTTGGCTTCAATCGAAATATCGTTGAGCGCACACAGCGCAATCCCCTGCGCGCCCCATTCTGCCAGCGCATCCAAATGTTCAATGCACTCCACCGGCAAATCGGTTTCACACACGCATACACGGATTTCCACATGGCATGGCGCCAGCTCGCGTCGTGCGTCGGCAATACCACTGGACACCTCCGACTTAAACGGTCCGGTCCAGTTGGGCAGCAACACCCCCAGCCGGATGGGTGCAAACTCCGTTGTCTCTTCCGGCGGTTGTATTCGACGAGCGGGAACATACCCTACCTCTTCAATCGCTTTTAAGATGCGCGCGCGAACCTCCGCGCTGACATAGGAACGGTTATTGATCACACGGTCTACCGTGCCGCGCGAGACGCCAGCCCGCTCGGCGACGGTCTGAATCGTCGCTCGTTTGCTCATGAAACTCCCTGCCTGTGCTTACTCAAATACTGTTGCGCTTATTATAACACATTATCTGTGCTTTTTGCAATTCTTCTTCTGTTTTTCTTTGCTGTTATCCCGATATGTGCAAAAGCACAGACCAGGATCTGTTCTAAGAAATTGAACCTATCCTATTGAAAAACAGAAAAAAATCCATTATTGCAAAGTATAAGTTTGAAAATCAATAGAATCTCTCTATTGCAGCTTGGCTTTCACTTGTATGTGTTATACAACAACATTACCCCGAAGTTCTATATCATCTTTTTTCGAATATTTATCTGCTATTTATCTTTTATTTTTTCTATTTTATTTAAAATATAAAACTTTTGTGTAATTTCTTTTGTGTCGTTCGGTTCTGGAGACGCATGACACGGTTGACACCTTGCAAAAACTTCGATACAATAAGCACGCAAACGGCACATAGCACATAAAAGCACACAAAAGAAGAGAGAAAGGATGAATTGCATGAAAACCAAGAGACTGTTTGCTGCAATGCTGGCAGGTGCCTTCGCACTCAGCCTATCGCTCGGACTCGTTGCGGCAATCCTGCAGCGCCAGATTGAAATAATCTTCGGCAGAGGTTGCCTCTGAAACCGCCTTGTTCCACTCCTCGTTGGCTTCCGTGTTCGCCTTGAGTGTGACGCCGAACTTTTCACCGGCCAGCGCGCCCCAGTTGAGCGCGTCGGCCAGCACGCCGGTCACCTCGCCCACCTTAGCGGTCTCGTTGGACGCTTCGATCAGGCCCTCAATCGGTAAGCTGTCGCCGAATGTGCCAAAAGCTCCCGCCGCAATGTCTGTCCAGTCCTGAATATCACTCTCGTTTTTGACGATTTTTGCAAGCAGCTGCGAGGCTTCCGTAGCCGTATCGGTATCACCAAGAATGCCATACAGTGAGCTGTACGCCAGAGACGCATTATCCGCGCCCAGCCCTGCGGCCTCGTAGGCGGTGTTGAGCTTGCCCTGCGCGACGCGGTACTCCTCCGTCGCGCCGTCGAGCGCGATAAAGGCTGTTGCAAGGCCGGTCACTGCCGCGCTTGCTGCCACAGCGGACTTTTTTGCGAAGTCCTGCATCGCCTTGACGCTTTTGTTCTTGAACGCGATGACCTGCCGGGTGGCGCTAATCATATCGTTCGTGATACTCTTATTCGTTTTTTTGGCATTCTTTGCCGCCTTGAGCAGCCCGCCGGACATGTTGTCGCGCAGGTTGAGGACAGTATTGATGACCTTACTTTTCGCCATCGCCCGCGCCCTCCTTCTCGCCTGAGAATGCCGTGGCCACGCCCGCCGCCGTCAACAGACGCATTTCCTCATAATAGCGCGCCCGCCCGACCCGCAGCACCGCCCGGTCGAGGACACTCATGCGCCGCAGTTCGTCCGGGGTGATGCCTCGCGGCGCGTAAAACGCCGCGAGGTCGAGGAACGGGTCGCGCGCTACGAGTTTTTTGCCGTGTCCTCTGCGGTCTTTACGCCCTTTTCCTTTTTCGGGATAATACCGTTCCACTGCAGCAGCTCGCCGCCGCGTATGTCGATATCACAAATATCCATCAGACAGCGCACCGCGTCATAAGGGTCAGTCACACCGAGAGCCTTGTGCAGCTCGGTGTCCTGCAGCGCCGGGCACGAGTCGTAGATCACCGACGTGCAAACGCCTATCATATCAGAGCCAGCATCCGTATCCACGATAAGGCCGTAGTATTCCAGCGCCTTGGTAGGCGTCAGCTTTTTGCACTGAATCATCTGTCCACCGATGTTGAACGGTTTCATCTCGGCGCGTGCCTGCGCGCGCTGCTCCGCCCGCGCCGCGAGCGCTTCCAGCAATTTCTTATCCATGTAAAATTCTCCTTATATCGTCGCCCCAGACCCACAAGGACTTGAACAGCTCGAGATCGCCGCCGACGGCGTTGATAATTAAATGCACATGTGGCCGGTGGTCGCCGTGCCGCCCTTCGAGAACGTAAATGTACTTGAGTTCGGGCAAGCCGCGCGCTTTTCGGTAGGCGCGGATCTGCGAGAACACCTTGCCGAGCCGCCGCCGGGTCACGTCCGCGCTCGCCGGAAGATCGGCGTCGCGGTAGGTCGCGGTGAGCACCAAGTCCTCCGGCTCGAAGTTGGTCGCCATCAGCAGTTCCAGCTTGCGTTGCGCGGTGTTGCAGTGTGTGCGCGTGATTTGCTCGGCGGTCACCTCGCGGATGCGTTTGCGCTCTTGCGGCGTCGCGTTCGGTCGTGGCACCGTGTACGCGATGTCCCACACCAAACGCCCCGCACGAATGGTTTTTCGTCGTTTCATTGTCCCTCCTTGGGTTTTAGTCTGGTTTAACCGCCCGTGGTAGACCAGTGCAGATCGTGTTATACCGCTCCATCACTTCCAGCGGTTTGATGTTTCCGTCTGGCTTTTCCTCTTCTTCTTTTAACTGTGTTATTAACTGTTCCTTATACATTTCACCGTTTCGTGACA
>CALWEB010000004.1 GCA_944376955.1 uncultured Agathobaculum sp.
TGGTCGGGATTTCGATGACGTCCAGCTTGTAGGTGTGGCGGAACTCCTCTTCCTCGGTCAGCGCAGTACCGGTCATGCCGGACAGCTTGCCATACAGGCGGAAGTAGTTCTGGAAGGTGATGGTGGCGAGGGTCTTGCTCTCGTGCTCGACCTTAACGCCTTCCTTGGCCTCGATGGCCTGATGCAGGCCCTCGTTATAGCGGCGGCCGAACATCAGACGACCGGTGAATTCGTCAACGATGATAACCTGCCCGTCGCGCACGACATAGTCCACGTCGCGCTGCATGACGCCGCGCGCCTTGATCGCCTGATTGATGTGGTGCTGGAGGGTGGTATTCGCCGGGTCGGACAGGTTTTCCACATGGAAATACTGCTCGGCGTGTGCCTGTCCCTTGGGGGTAAGGGTCGCGGTGCGGGCCTTTTCGTCCACGATGTAGTCCGCGTCGATGTCGTCCTGCTCCTCCTTGGCGTCCACTTCCTTGACGCGCAGGCACTTGAGCCCTGCGGCGAAGCGGTCAGCCATTTCGTACAGCTGGGAGGACTTCTCGCCCTGACCCGAAATAATCAGCGGGGTACGCGCCTCGTCAATCAGGATGGAGTCCACCTCGTCCACGATGGCAAACGCATGGCCGCGCTGCACCATGGCCTTTTTATAGATCGCCATGTTGTCGCGCAGGTAGTCAAAACCAAACTCATTGTTGGTGCCATAGGTGATATCCGCTTCGTACATCGCCTTGCGCTTGGCAGGCTCCACTTCGTGGATGACCAAGCCGACCGTCAGCCCGAGGAAGCGGTAAACCTTGCCCATCCACTCGCTGTCGCGCTTGGCAAGGTAGTCGTTGACCGTGACGATATGCACGCCCTTGCCGGTCAGCGCGTTGAGGTACGCGGGCAGGGTGGCAACCAGCGTTTTGCCTTCGCCGGTTTTCATTTCCGCAATGCGGCCCTGATGCAGCACGATGCCGCCGATGACCTGCACGCGGTAGTGCCGCATCCCCAGCACGCGCCATGCCGCCTCACGGCAGGTGGCAAACGCTTCGGGCAGCAGCTGGTCCAGCGTCTCGCCGTTCTGGTAGCGTGCCTTGAACTCGTCTGTCTTGGCGCGCAGCTCGGCGTCGGACAGCTTTTTGTACTGTTCTTCGAGCGCATCGACCTTGTCCGCAATGGGATAGATCTTTTTCAGTTCGTGTGAGGAATGGGTGCCGAAAATTTTGGTGAAAAGGTTAGCCATTCTTGATTCAGCCTTTCAAAAAGGGCAAAAGCCCTGTTCGTTCATACAGAAGTTATTATACCATAGATCAAACGGGAAACAAACAAATTTTTTGTGAACGAATGTCGCCGCGCAAAAAAAGACGCCCGCAGGCGTCTTTTTTCGGATTATCGCATAATCAAGTACGCGGTATAAACCACGTAGGTCAGTGCCATGATCACACCGGGGGCGCGGCCGAGCTTGCCGCGGCGCGCCGGGAGGTAAAATACGATGCTGATGCCGATCAGCACTAGCGCGTCGATGATCGAGGTCGAAAGTACCGGAATGGGCGTGATCGTTGCCGAAACACCGAGAATCAGCAGAATATTGAACAGGTTCGAGCCGATGACATTGCCCATCGCGATTTCGTTCTGCCCCTTGCGGGCGGCCACCAGCGAGGTGACCAGCTCGGGCAGGCTGGTGCCGATGGCGACGATGGTCAGGCCGATGAGCGTCTCGCTCAGACCAAACATGCGCGCGATGCCGGTCGCGCCGTTAACCGCCAGCTGACCGCCGATGATGATGCACGCAAGGCCAAGCACAATGTTGACGCCGATCATCACGGGAGGCATCGCGATTTCATCCTCTTCCGCTTCGAGCGTGTCGCGGTTTTTGAGCGCCGCGCGGATCTGTGCGCCGAGCACCAGCGCGAACACCACCAGCAGGATAATGCCCTCGATGCGCGAGATCGTCAGGTCGGGCGCAATGAACACCAGCAGCAGGATGGCCGCGCCGACCGAGATCGGCCAGTCGCGCCGCAGCAGGGTGCGGTCCATGACGAGCGGGCAGACCACGGCGGACAGGCCCGCGACCACCAGCAGGTTAAAGATGTTCGAGCCGACGACGTTGCCGACCGCAATTTCGTTTGCGCCCTGCAGCGCTGCCGTCAGGCTGACGGCAAGTTCGGGTGCGGACGTGCCGAAAGCGACAATCGTCAGGCCGACCAGCAAGGGCGACACGCCCAGCCGCCGTGCCAGCGCAGACGCGCCTGCAACAAATTTGTCCGCGCCCCAGACCAGCAGGACGAAGCCGAACACCAGCATGATGAATGATAACATGATACAACCCCCTATAACGTTTACAATAGCATATCCGCGCGCAAAAAAAAAGAGACTTTTATTGCGTTTCCTGCAATAAAAGTCTCGCTGCTTTCGGTAGGCACGGGCCGGACACCCCGGCCGTGATTGACGACGCCGACCACGCCCCCGCGGGGACGTGAGCTACTCCCTTTTGTTGTACATAAAAATATATCGGATGGATAAGGGTTAGTCAAGCCAAACTTAGAAAAATCTTTACAAGTTCCGCACAAAACGGTATACTATATACTACTGAAAACTACGTGAAGGAGCATTTTCATGCTTGAGTTCGAGGAATACAAGGTCAAACTGAACAACTTAAAGCCCCAGCTGGAGGAGTTATATGATTCGCTCGGGCTGGAGCGGGCAAAGCGCGAGGTCGAGGAGCTGGAGATCAAGTCCTCCCAGCCCGGCTTCTGGGACAACCCGGAAGAGAGCCAGAAGATCGTTTCCCGTATGGGTGCGCTCAAAGGCAAGATCGAGGCGTACAACCGGCTGAGCAGCCTGTGCGACGATCTGCTGACCATCTGCGAAATGGCGATCGAGGAAAACGACGAATCCATGCTCGAAGAGCTGGAAAGCGGTTACAAGGAACTGGAAGAGGGCGTGGCCGAGCAAAAGCTGTCCACCCTGCTGACCGGCGAGTATGACCGCAACAACGCGCTGGTGTCCTTCCACGCGGGCGCGGGCGGTACCGAGGCACAGGACTGGTGTGAGATGCTGTACCGCATGTACACCCGTTGGGCGGAGCGCCACGGCTTCACCTACAAGATCATGGACTATCAGGACGGCGAAGAAGCTGGCCTGAAGTCGGCGGATATCATCATTGAGGGCGAAAACGCCTACGGCTTCCTCAAGGGCGAGTCGGGCGTACACCGTCTGGTGCGTATTTCGCCGTTTGATGCCTCCGGCCGCCGCCACACCTCGTTCTCCGCGGTCGAGGTCATCCCGGATATCCCGGACGACTCGGCGGATTTCGAGATCAAGCCGGATGATTATGAAATGCAGGTATTCCGCTCCTCGGGTGCGGGCGGCCAGCACATTAACAAGACCTCGTCTGCGGTGCGCCTGATCCACAAGGCGACCGGCATCGTGGTTTCCTGCCAGACCGAGCGCAGCCAGTTCCAGAACAAGGACAACTGCCTGCGTATGCTGCGGTCGAAGCTGGTCGAAATCAAGGAACGCGAGCATCTGGAAAAGATTTCGGACATCAAGGGCGACCAGAAGAAGATCGAATGGGGCAGCCAGATCCGTTCTTACGTCTTTATGCCGTATACGCTGGCCAAGGATACGCGTACCGGCTTTGAAAACGCCAATATCAGCGCGGTCATGGACGGCGATATCGATGGCTTCATCAATGCGTACCTGTCTGCACTGGCGACGGGAACCTTAAAGAAATAACGATGTGAATATACCGCGCCGCAAGGTGCGCGTCAAATGAATAAAATTTTGCCCTTCGGCGCAAACTGCTGCCGGAGGGCTGTTTTTATGAAGTTTTCTGGAAAATGCGCCGTGACCGGTGCGCTGGCAGGCGCGGCCAACGGCTTTTTTGGCGCGGGCGGGGGTCTGTTTCTGGTGCCGCTGCTGGTGTATTGGTGTGGCATGGAGGAACGGCGCGCCTTTGCGACCTCGGTTGCGGTGATCTTCCCGCTCAGCGCGCTGTCCGCCGGGATTTATTGGATGCAGGGAGGGCTGAATTTTTCTGTGGCATGGCCCTATCTGCTGGGTGGCCTGGTGGGCGGCTGGATTGCAGGCCGTGTCTTTGGCCGGATCAATATGGTCTGGCTGCGGCGGGCGTTCGGCCTGTTGCTGCTGTATGGCGGCGTGCGCGCCGTCCTGCTGTTGTGAGCGCGCTGCTGGCCGTGGCGGTCGGGTTGGCAACCGGCATCCTGTCCGGCTGCGGGGTAGGCGGCGGCTCGTTGTTGATGCTCTATCTCACCCTGTTTGCCGGGATGGGGCAGTATCAGGCGGCGGGCATCAATTTGCTGTATTTCCTTGCCTGTGCGCCCGCAGCCCTTTGGGCGCATCTGAAAAACGGGCTGGTCGGGAAAAAAGCGGCGCTGTGGTGCATCGCGGCGGGCGTACCGGCGGCTGTCGCAGCTTCACTGTTGGCTGCGCACATGGATACCGGCTGGCTGCGGCGCGTGTTCGGTTTGTTTTTGCTGTGCGTGGGGGTTAAAGAGTGCTTTGCCAAGCGCAAATGACAGGGGAAACGGCAATCATTCCCACCGTTTCCCGGTGGCCATCGGCTTCCGGGAATTGCCACGTTGCACATAAAGTTACAGATGGATTACATAATGATTACACTTTTGTTACAATTCATGCCAACCAAGGGAAATCGTAGTATACTCCTACTATAAAATGATATTTATTCTTATATGGAAATAAATATCAATAGGAGGAATTTGGAATGAACTTGAAAGGATCCCGTACCGAACAGAATTTACAGGCCGCATTCAGCGGTGAGTCCATGGCCCGCAACAAATATCTGTTTTTCGCGGATAAGGCCCGCAAGGAAGGGCATGACGACATTGCGGATCTGTTTACCAATTTGGCGCAGAACGAAGGCGCGCACGGCCGTCTGCTGTATGAGAAGCTGACCGGTATCGGCACGAGCGCGGAGAACCTGCAAACCGCGATCAAGGGGGAATACGGCGAGTGGAGCAGCATGTATCCGGGTTTTGCCAAGATTGCCCGGGAAGAGGGCTTTGAGGATATCGGACTGCTGTTTGATAACATTGCCAAGATCGAGCAGGATCACGAGCTGCGTTTTATGAGCGCACTGATGTCGCTCAGCCAGGGCGCAAAGCAGGAAGAGGCGGCTGCCGCCCTGCCGCCGAAAAAGAAAACCGTTGCCGTACAGGGATATCGCTGCGCTTTCTGCGGTGCGATTTACGATGAACGCCCGGATGTGTGCGGCGTGTGCGGTGCGATTGGTTCGTTTGAGCCGACCACCTATCAGAAGGAAGTATAAATTCCCGGCTGCGTAAAAAAGGTTTACAAAGCGGAAACAAATGGGAACACAGAGAAAGCCCTCGCGTCTAACAGGATAACCGAAACAGAAAGGGGTGTCCTGTGATGAAACGACGAGGGCTTTGTTTGGTATTGGCTTTCCTGCTGTTGCTTCCGCTGGCCGCGTGCGGTGCGGCTTCGAATGACGCGAGCGGTGCGGACGGTACCGGGGAAGCGGCGATGTCAACCGAAAATGGGGTTGCGATGGACGCGGCGGAATTTGGAAGCACGGCGGATTTTTCTGCAGTGCGGGAGAATGCCAAATTGATTTTATCTGCCGATCTGACGCTGGAAACACAGGACTATGAAGCGACCTGTGCCGCGTTGGAGCAGATGACTGCCGAGGCGGGCGGCTATATCCAGTCGAGCGGCAGTTCCGGCGAAACGGGCAGCCGCACGGCAAGCTATACGCTGCGCGTGCCGCAGGAGCAGTTCGAGCGCTTTTTCGCACAGATTGGGGAAAGCTGCCATGTGGTGTCGTCCAACCGCTGGAGCGAGGACGTGACCGAGCAATACACAGATATCGAGACGCGGCTTGCCACCTTGCAGACCAAGCACGAACGCCTGCTGGCGCTGCTCGATCAGGCGGCGAAGATGGAAGATATCATTTCGCTGGAAAACGCGCTGGCCGACTGCGAATATGAGATTGACAGTTTGACGGGGGAAAAACGGCATTACGATGATCTGGTCGGTTTTTCGACCTTCACCGTCACACTGCGCGAAGTGCAGGTGCTCACGGCGGTGTCCGATGGCACGGGCTTTGGCGCCCAGCTGTCGCAGGCTGCGCAGAATGGACTGGGCGGGCTAACGGCTGCGGTGCGCGGCATCCTGCTGCTGCTCGTGATGATGTGGCCGGTGCTGGTGCTGCTGGGCATCGCAGGCGGTGTGTACTGGCGCGTGCGCGTATACCGCACAGCCAAAGCGCAAAAGGAGCAACAAAACGACCCGCCACAAGATAAAAATGCATAGCACCCGCGCTGCAAGGCGCGCATTCAATAGAAAAAAGGCCGCTTAGAGCGGCCTTTTTTCAGCAAAGCCGGGGACATGTGCCTCGGCTTTGCTCCAAGAGAGCGGTTTTGCGTGCCGGATTGGCGCGCAAAACCGCGAAA
>CALWEB010000005.1 GCA_944376955.1 uncultured Agathobaculum sp.
AGGGTGTCGAGTTTATTTCGATCAACACGGATATGCAGGCGCTGAACTATTCTCAGGCCGGGACCAAGATCCAGATTGGCGAGAAGCTGACCAAGGGACAGGGCGCGGGTGCAAACCCGGAGATCGGCCGCAAGGCAGCGGAAGAAAGTAAGGATCAGATCGCTGCGGCGCTTGCCAATACCCATATGGTGTTCATCACTGCCGGTATGGGCGGCGGCACCGGCACCGGCGCAGCGCCGGTGGTTGCGCAGATCGCTCGTGAAATGGGTATCCTGACGGTTGGTGTGGTAACCCGTCCGTTTGCGTTTGAAGGCAAAAAGCGTTTGGAGCAGGCGCTGGGCGGTATTGACGAACTGAACAAGAACGTCGATTCGCTGGTCATTATCCCGAACGAGCGCCTCAAGTACGTATCCGAGCAGAAGATCACCTTTAAGAATGCGTTTGAAATTGCGGACGGCGTCCTCCGTCAGGCGGTGGCAAACATCTCTGAGCTGATCACTGTGCCGGGCTTTATCAACCTGGACTTTGCCGACGTGACTTCGGTCATGAAGGACGCAGGTTACGCACATATCGGTACCGGCCGTGCTGCTGGGAAAGATAAGGCGGCGGAAGCGGCTCGTATGGCCATTTCCAGCCCGCTGCTGGAAACTTCGATCGACATGGCGCACGGCGTCATCGTTTCGGTCATCGGTTCGGACGATATTGGTTTGGATGAGGTCGAGACGGCGGCAACTATGGTGCAGCAGGCGGCCCACCCGGATGCACATATCATTTTCGGTGCATTTATTGATGATACGATGGATGATGAAATCCGCGTTGTAGTCATTGCCACCGGCTTTGACACCATCCCGAACTCCGCAAAGATGAACATGGATGGCAAGCAGTCTGAACAGGCTTCCGGCTCCGGTCTGTTTACCGAAGCATCTACGGCAGCGGCGGAGGAGAAGCCTTCTTCCACGCAGTCAAAGTCCAGCGACCTTGGTTCAGATGATGCAGCCTTTGATGTGCTGATGCGTATTTTCGATAAGGATCATCGTTAATTATCGTTTGAAATGACAGAAAACAGCCCTGTAAAGGGCTGTTTTGGTCTGAAAAGGCCTTGTAAAATTCTTGTAAAAGGAGTGTGATCACCGTGAGTGCGGACCCTCGAAGTAAGCAAAAAATACAAACTCGCGGTGGCGCTTCTGCGTAAAACCGCGGAAAGGCGGTAAGATATGGTAGAATTTTACAAGACTGTGGATGGCCGGATTGCTGAGATCAGCGGCTTTGCAGAGGGCTGTTGGGTGAATATGGTGCATCCCAGTTCGGATGAACTGGAGGAGATTGCCCGCGCCGCGCATGTGGAAGAGGAATTTATCCGCGCTGCGCTCGACCCGGAGGAAAGCTCCCGTGTTGAAACCGAGGACGATCAGCTGTTGATGATCGTTGACATCCCAATGGTGGAAAAAAGCTCGGTGGAGGATGGCGGACAGATGTTCAGCACGCTGCCAATGGGCATTGTGGTGGCGCAGAACGCCGTCATTACGGTTTGTTTGGAAGACAGTATCATCCTGCGGTCGATTGCAGAAGGTGCGGTCAAAGGCGTCCATACGGCGCTGCGCACCCGCTTTGTGTTCCAGATCCTGCTGCGGGTAGCCGGGCGCTTCCTGAAAAACCTGCGCATGATCGAGCGCGACTTTACGCGCATTGAAAAGCGTTTGTATGACTCGCTGAAAAATGAGGAACTGATCCAGCTGCTTGGCCTGTCCAAGTCATTGGTATACTTCTCTGCATCCCTCAAGGGCAACGAAGTGACGATGGAAAAAGTGCTGCGCGGGCGTGTGCTCAAGCTGTACGAGGACGATCGCGATATTCTGGAAGATGCGCTGATCGAGATCCGGCAGGCCATCGAGATGGCCGGCATTTACTCAAGCATTTTGTCCGGCACGATGGATGCCTATGCTTCGGTCGTGTCTAATAACCTAAACATCATCATGAAGGTGCTCACGGTACTGACCATCATCATGACGATCCCGAACATTATTTTTGGTTTCTATGGTATGAACATTGAGGGCGGTAACCTACCGGGTGATTTCGTTTGGTGGATTCCGTTGTTAATTTCGGTTGCTGCGTGCTTTTTCGCGTGGTTCATGCTCAAAAAGAAGAATCTGGACTGATTTCCGGCGCCGCGTTTGCGGCGCTTTTGGTTTTTCCGGGGAAATAACGACAGGGCGCGCAAGCTGCGCGCCCTGTTTCGGGTTCATTCGTTTTTCCATACGAGGGGGATGGTCTGGCCGAAAATCGTGATGGATTCCATCTCTTCCAGTGGAATGATTTCCGGGAGCAGGCCGGTGTTAGAGTGGCCGATCTGCCATAGATCATAAGTTGTGCCATCCTTAAGCGTCAGGATCGGGGCGCTGCCTTCGGTGTAATATTGGTTGTCGTATTCATCCAAAATGCCGTCCAGGTACAGGTTTAAGTCGTCATCAAAGGTCATCTCCTTATCGTAATGCCATTCGATGTGATAAAAGGCGGGGGTGAATGCGATGCTGTCGATCGTGACGTTCAGGTTGCCGTAGGGGATGACCTGACCAGCCTGTGCGTACACTGCGGTATCGGTGCTTTCCAGCGGAACCTCGATGACCCATTTGCCAGAAACAATAGTTGTGCCCTGACTAGAATCGTTGCCGTCCTGGACGTAATTCTGGATGTTGGAGAATGTGAAACGTGCAAGCTTGCCCTCCCACTGGTCTACATTACTCATATCCATTTCGATCCCAAAGAAAAACTGCGTCATATCGGTGTTGTAGCATGGCCCCCAAGCGCCGCTGATAAGCCGCCCGTCAAGCCGGGGTTCGACCTGCTCAAAGGTAAGAAAATCGGTCTGCGGCTCCTTCTGCAAATCGACGAACGGCGTGCCATCTTCCTTGGTTGCAGAGAAGATGGCGTAGACGGTCTGTTCGTCGGCATAGATGCCGTCAAGCGAGACGGTCACTCCATGCTCGGTATCGCTAGCGCCGCTGGCGACGAAGCCGGTGTCTGCTTCAATGTCACCGCCGGGCTGGTTAAAAAATTCCGCAAGGCGTGCGCGGCCTGCGTCCGGGTCGGCAAAGTAGCCGACAACTGCGCCTGCCGCCGCCGTAAAGGCAAGGACACATGCGGCTGCGGCCGCGATGCAGATCACCTTGCGTGGGTGCCGCCGCTTTTTGGGCTTTTGAGCGGTCTCAGCCGCTTGTTTCAGTCGTTGAATCAACATATCCTGTTCCTCCTCGGTAAAGTGCAGCGCATCGAGCGCATCGTTATATTGTCTCATATTCGCTGCCCTCCAGTTCTTGTTTGAGTTTGGTACGGGCGCGGGCAAGCCGCTGCCGGATGGCGGCGGGTTTCGCCCCGACCATTGCTGCAATTTCTTCGGCGTTGTAGCCTTCATAATAACATAGATAGATGACCTCGCGGTACTTGACCGGCAAACGCTGTACCGTAGCTAACACGCCGGAATCCTCGGCAGATAAAAAGGGGACTGCGTGTTCGATCAACTCGTCCAATGGGACAGAACGGCGGCGCCAGCCGCTATTAAGGACGTCCTTACACTCGTTGATCGTCATGCGGACGATGAAAGCGCGTGTTTCGCCTTCGCTGTCAAAGCGGCGGTCGCTTTGCAGCAGCTTAAGAAAAACGTTTTGACACACATCCTGCGCGTCCGCTCGGCCGAGCGAATAGGTAAAGCACAGCCGCAGGATCATATTGGAATATAACTGTACAAAAGCTGCGGCATCGGTGGCATCCCGCCAGACCGGCATGACGATCATCCCCTTTCACTAGGATAACGATTGATCGCCGTGTTGTGTGACAAAACAGCGGCATTTTTTAATCTTAATGATTTCTTGCGGAAATGGATGGAGGAAGTATGCTATACTGCGATTATGGCAACGAAACAATGTGACAGAAAACAGTGATGAAAATTGCAGAAAAATTCGCCGTTTTTTTGTGCGAACAGAGAAAAATAGGGGTAAACAGATGAAAAAAATGAAAAAGTAGTTGCATTAAACGGGAATAGTGCTATGATATTACAAGGAAAAAACGGGATGAAAATGATTGGACAAAGATGAAGGAGACAAAGGATTGATATGCTTCGTTTTTTAGAAAGTGTGCAATTTGTTTTATTCATATTTTTCACAGCCGCTTACGCTTATCAGATGGTTTATCTGGTTGTTGGCCTGATCGGGAAAGGCCGTCAGGGAAAGCAGGATGCCAAATTGCACCGCTATGCTGCGATCATTGCGGCGCGCAATGAAGAAGGGGTGATCGGGGATCTGATCCAAACCATTAAAGCACAGGATTATCCAAAAGAGTTATTGGATGTTTTTGTCATTGCGGATAACTGCACGGATGGCACGGCAGAGGTTTCCCGTAAAGCGGGCGCAATCGTATACGAGCGCTTTAATAAGGTGCAGGTTGGCAAGGGCTATGCGCTTGATTATCTGTTCCACCGCATTTTTGAAGACCACGGCGAAAAAACCTACGACGGCTTTTTCGTGTTTGACGCGGACAATCTGGTTGACCCCAAATTTGTCCGTGAGATGAACAAGATGTTCGATACCGGCGAGTATGTGGCATTAACCAGCTATCGCAATTCGAAAAACTTCTGTGACAACTGGATTTCTGCGGGCTATGCGCTTTGGTTCCTGCGGGAGGCGCGCTTCCTCAACCGTCCGCGCACCCAGTTGGGCATCAACTGTGCTGTTTCTGGCACGGGCTTCCTTGTGGCCGGTGATGTAATCCGCGAGGAGGGCGGCTGGCCTTACCATCTGCTGACCGAGGATATTGAATTTTCGATTGCTTGCGCGGCGCGCGGCCGGAAAATCGGATACTGCGGAACGGCGGTCATTTACGATGAGCAGCCGGTCCTGTTCCGGCAGTCTTGGGATCAGCGTCTGCGCTGGAGCAAGGGCTTTTATCAGGTCGATGCGAAATATACCGCGCCGCTGCTGCGTGGCTGCCTGCGCGGCGGCAAAAAGGGTATGTCCTGCTATGACATGTTGATGACGGTGGCACCTTGCAATCTGGTGACGATCGGTGTGTTGGGGCTGGCGCTGTTTGCCTGCCTGAGCAGCCTGTCGCAGCCCGCGTTTATTACATATCGCGTGCTGCGCATGTTGGGACGGATTATTTGGGCAACGATCAAGGGCATTTCGTTCAGCCTGTTTTTGTTCGGCGCGTTTACCATGGCAACCGAATGGAAACAGATCAAGGGAGACGCATGGAAGAAAATTGCTTATGTCTTTACGTTCCCGCTGTTCATGTTGACCTATATCCCGATTTCGCTGGCTGCGCTGGTTGGCAAAGTGGAGTGGAAGCCCATTCATCACGGTCTGGCTGCCAAAACACCGAACGAAAACGAACGGGCATAAAGTGATAGAAAAAGACTGCTGCAATCATTGCAGCAGTCTTTTTTTACACGTGTCATTCAATGTGATGCGGCCGTCCGCTTGCATATAACTCACGGCGGATGGCGGCAAACATGCGCTCTGCCATGTCCAGATAACGCCGGATTTCCATTTCGTCAATTTCAAACGGCAGGTCGGTTGGGTATCGGGTTTCAATATACAGGTCATTGAGTGCGGCGCTCTCGTCCAGATATTCAGAGAAGGCGTCTGCATCCTGCTGGATGGCCTGCCGGCACAGATAGGTGAGGTTGTGGCCGTCAAAATGGCGGCCGGTGCGGAACAACAAATAGCCTTTGAGGGCTTTTTCAATCGCCTGCTGGCAGTGAAAAGCAATGTTGTAGTGGTCGCCGCCGTAGGTCAGCAGCAGCCGCGCGCATTGCAGGTCGCAGAGTGCTTTGTCCAGCCACTTGTAATAGAAATGGCTGTCCGATGCGCCTTTACGTCTCCGACTCATAAATCACCTGGCCTTTCCGGGCGATCCAAGCTGCGTAAGAGGTTTCGTCCTCCAGCAGGTCTGCCCACTCCTCGGCAGTGTAGATACTCAAATTCACAGGTACTTCCACGGAAAGCGCCAAATGCAGCTGCGGGCGCAAATGGCGGCAGTCGGTTCCATCCGGCACGATCACACAAAGGCTGAACGACTTGAGTTTGCCGGTGGCCATGGTGCGTTTTTCTGCAAACAAGATGATCCGGTGCGGTTGGCAGACACGCAGAATGTCCGTCACCGCTTGCTGAATGGATGCGGTCATGGGTTATCCCTCCTGCACGGTGAAAGGCGTCAGGGTTGCAAGCGCCTCAAAGTGTGATTTGCCGTCCGACTCGCCGCGCACATAGCGTGCGCCGTCTACGGTGCCGCAGAGCAATTCCAGATGCTCGCCAAAGGCGGTTTCCGCGGTATAGTTGACCTGCAGGGAGGAGATAAAGCCCGGTTGCCGCTGTAAGTCGAGCGCATCCGAAATCAGTTCAACAATGCGCACATTGTTGACGTGGTTGTTGACATCCAGATCGGAATACTGCACGGTATGGACGTGGTGCGGGCGCACCGTGTCACAGGACAGCTTGGGAAGCGGTTCAAACAAATCCCCGCGCGCTGTGTGCAGGTAGCTTTCGGCGGCCGGAAAAGCGCTGGGGCGGAGAATGCGGTGTGAAACGGGATCCAGCGTCACCCACATGGACTGCGCGTCCCCCACTTGCTGCTCGTCCGCAAAAAACGCGAAGCAGCGGTACCAGCTGGCGCCGCGGATGCCGGGGCACCAGGTTTCACAGCGGATCCGCTCATACGGGCGCAGGGGGCGCGTCAGGCGCGCTTTCATGCGCGAGAGCACCCACAGGATATTCAGCTCATCCGAAGCCAAATGCAGCGATTCTGCGTGAACTGTGGCCGCGTCCTGCATGACCAGCCAGAGAAAGGATGGCTTGGCAATGCCGCGGTTGTCAATGTGTCCGTAGTTGATTTCATATTCACGGGAAAGAAGATCAGCCAAAGGAAAAACGCCTCCTCATCAATCAGTGGAACAGGCTGGCAATGAACCGGGAAACCAGTTCGAGCAGTGAAGATTGCTGGGCTGAAGTATCCGGTGTGGTATCAGAAGGCCCCTGATCCTGTGTGTAGTGTTGGGAAAGCATTGCAGCACAGCCATCAATGTTTTGCAGGGAAGAATAGCTAAAAAATACTTCGCCCTGAATATCAATGCTGCTGTCCAGCAACGTGAGCTGGCGCTGCAGTTCTTCCGTGCCATACCATACATCCCCCGGTTCTGCTTCTGCTGCCCGGTATGCGCCGATGCCGATGTACAATGCCACATCACTGGTGGAAACCACTTGCTGCCACCAGTCTACCAATACCTGAAAATCTGCAATTTCGTAGCCGATGGACCAATAGAGCTGCGGGCAGATGTAATCAACCGTGCCTTTTTTAATCCATTCAACCGAGTCACAATAGATTTCACGGTAGGAAGAACGCCCGTTGGTTTCGCTGCCCTTGGGGTTGTCGGCTTTATTGTCCCAGATGCCGGCAGGGCTGACGCCGAATGACAGCTTTGGGTCGATTTCGTGCAGGGTTTTGTCCAGTGAGGCGATCAAAGTGTTGACGTTGTCACGCCGCCAATCGCCAATATCGCTGAAATCCTCGCCGTAGCGGGCGAAGGTTGCAGCATCGTCAAAATCCGTACCCGGATAGAAATAGTCATCCAGATGGATACCGTCTACATCGTAGTTCTGGACAATTTCGGCCGCACCGTCTACGACAAGCTGCTGCACAGCTGGTAAACCCGGGTTGAAATAGTAGTTTTCCTCGTATTCAACCACCCATTCCGGATGCTGCTTGGCAGGGCTGTCCTCGGGCAACGCATCCCATTCGCTTTGGCCGTCCTTGGTGATGCGGTAGGGGTTGAGCCAAGCGTGCAGCTGCAAGCCGCGATTGTGTGCCCCCTCTACCCAATAGGCAAGGACGTCAAAATCCCCGTCGGGCGCCTGCCCGACCGTACCGCTGACATACCGGCTCCATGGGAAAATCTCGGACGGATACAGGGAATCTGCGGAGGGGCGCACCTGAAGGAATACGGTGTTCAGCCCCATATCCGCGATGTTGTCGAGAATGGTGTCTGCTTCGCTTTTGAGTGCATCGGCCGAAAGCCCTTGCGCGGAGGGATAGTCAATGTTATAGATGCTGGAAACCCAAACGCCGCGCATACCGTCTTGCGCCGTTTGGACTGCGCCAGCGCTGGAAATAAACAGAGTAAGTAACAGAACCACAGAGAGAATGCGTTGCTTGAGCATGGAAAAACCCCTTTGACAGTTAGCGTAAATATATAGTTATTTTACCATTGCGGGTGGGAGAAAGCAAGAATGATTGACAGAGCGGCGGTTTCATCGTATGATGGAACACGGACAGAAAAAAGGATGTGAACAAGCCATGCAAAAAAGGGTTCTGGCGCTGCATGATTTATCGGGGTTTGGACGGTCATCGCTGGTGCCGATTATCGCGGTGCTTTCGGCAGCCGGGCATCAGTGTGTGCCGCTGCCGACGGCGGTGTTTTCCACGCACACCGCGATCCCCGGCTGGGTGACAACCGACCTGACCGGTGCGATGCCGGGTACGATTGATCAGTATGATGCGCTGGGGCTGCGTTTCGAGGTGATCTATGCCGGTTTCCTGGGTTCGGCCGATCAGATTGACTGTGTCAGGGAGGCGGCGAACCGGCTGAAAACAGCGGACGGCCTGACTCTGATTGACCCGGTGATGGGGGACAACGGCAAGGTGTATGACACATATACTGCCGAGATGTGTACCCGGATGCGTGAGCTTTGTGCGATTGCGGATATCATCACGCCCAATACGACGGAAGCGGCCATCCTGCTCGATCGAGATCCGCGTACCAAGCCGCAAAGCGCAGAGGAGGCTTGGGAATGGCTGCGGGCACTGCGTGCGCATTACGGCGCGCAGGTTGTGTTGACCGGATTGGATTTTGAGCAAGGGAAAGTCGGATCCGGTTGTTTGTCGGTGCAGGATGGGGCGCTCAGCCTGCATCGTCGGATTGACCGGTATTATCCCGGTACAGGTGATCTGTTTGCGTCTGCCATGTTGGGTGCGTTGCTCAACGGGGTATCGTTGGCAGCGGCTTGCGAACAGGCGGGGGAATATGTTAAGGACTGCATTGCCTATACGATGGCGCAGCAAACCGATCCGATGCACGGTGTGCAGTTTGAAAAGCTGCTGTATCGGCTGATCGACGGCTCGTATCGGAGGGGAGACGGAAAAACAAAAAGCACTGTCGATTGACAGTGCTTTTTTAATATGCTGAATTGGATTTGCTTCAACTGATTTACAAAAAAAGAACCTGTCGCAGACAGGTTCTGAGATTGGAGCGGCTGACGAGGCTCGAACTCGCTTCAACACCCCGCGAAAGCAAGCTTTTGCGGGGGCCCGTACCTCGATTATATAAAAGGTGGAGGCAGCGAGTAAAAAGAAAAAGCACTGCTGTCTAAGCAGTGCTTCAATTTTCTGGAGCGGCTGACGAGGCTCGAACTCGCTACCTCCACCTTGGCAAGGTGGCGCTCTACCAGATGAGCTACAGCCGCATTTTCTATCGCGCTGAACTCATCAGCGCGATATTTATTATAGCAAAGGGAGGCTGGACTGTCAAGCGGAAAATGAAAAAATTGAAAAGTTTTTAATCTTTTTTGCTGGGGCGGCGACATAGCACCAGCGTGACAAACAAGCAGACCGCCAGATACAGCGCGAGCGGAATCCCTGCAAATAGAAGCACCCGCCCAAGTCCCCAAAGCGGCTGCGGCAAGCGGATCCATAGGTGCGACAGGGATGCTTCGGGGATCAGGTTCAACAGCGGCATCAACGCGGAGCAGATCATGCGCACTGGCAGCAGCGCAACCATCCAGATCTCAATGCGCCAGAACGTGCGGATAAAGTTGGCGCCCTGCGTGGTGTCGAGACCGTTTTTCAGATACAGGCCGAAGCCCATGGCCAAGGTGATTGCGCAGATTAGCAAAATTACGCCGATGACAGAGGGAATCGTGCTGGCAGATACAAAACGGCCGTACAACAGCAGGAACAGACCACATGCGCTGCCGCCTAATGTCATGCAGAGCAGCAGCGGTGCGCCCGTTCGTGCTTGGGTGGGCGACAGCGGTGCGTCCGTTCGGCAGTGCGTGCTTTGCTGCGGTTCGATATCCCGCAGCAGCCAGTCAGTGGTCACGTCGAAGTAGTCCGCCAGCGCAACGACCTTGTCGGTGTCCGGCTTGGCGTCGCCTATCTCCCATTTGCTGACCGCCTGCCGTGATACACCGAGCGTGATTGCAAGATCTTCCTGTGACAGGCCGCGTTTTTTACGCAGGTCTGTTATTTTCTCTCCCAGTGTCATGTTAGGTTACCTCCTTTGTACATGAGGCTATTTTACCGAGAAATGCAGTTGCACGCCACCGTGTTTGGTTGGAAATTACGCAACTGTGGGTTGCAAATGAAAAAATCAGCGCGTTTTGGGAGAAAACGCGCTGATTTTGCAGATTCGGTGCGAAGAGAGGTCAATAGCCGAGCGGCTCACCGATCAGGACGACTTCGCAGCGTTCCATGCGCTGCGGCGGCCCCATATGGATGACCATAGCGCGGCAGATGCGCTCAGGGCTCTGGCAGTCGTGGCATTTGCCGTCTACGGCGCAAGGCGTTTTTTTGCCCAGCCGCTTGGCATTGAGCGGTGCGGCGACATTACGCGCGCGGTCGATTGCACTTTCCAGATCTGGGCACAGTTTGTTGATGCCACAGACAAAGATGCAGCGTTTTGGGCCAAACAGTGTGCCCGAAACACGGTTGCAGGCGCCGTCAATATTGACGATCTCGCCGGTCTCGCTCAGTGCATTGGCGGAGCTGAGATAGATATCCGGTGTTTGGAAAAACTCGCCCGAACGCACCCAGTGCCAATGCACTGCGGTGCTGTGGGAGAAGGCTTCAGGGAAGCCAAGCTCCTTGAGGGTCATCGAGCCGCCAAGGGATACCGACTTGCCCGCGCAGGTATCGGTTAGATAGGGCAGGGCATCGGCTACCGTCGGGAAATACGTAAAGCCAAAGCCACGCTTGGTGAAAGCTTTGCAGATGGTGTCCACAGCCAAAAGGCCGCGCTCAAACAGAGGGAGCAGGTCGGCAGGTTCGCTGACCAGTGCGTTAGCCCCGGCCTCGGTCAACTCTTCAGCCGGACGGAAGCCCCAGGTCACGCCAACAGCGGACAGGCCGGCATTTTTGGCGGTCTGCATGTCGGTTGCGCTATCGCCAATGTACAATGTGGTGGCAGCGTCGCCGCCAAGTTCGCGCAGCAACTGCAAGGCGCTGGTCGGGTCGGGCTTACGGGGGATATCCGGGCGCTCACCATAGGTGATTTGCACCAGATCCCCGAAAAAATGCCGGATGAGGCTTTTGGCGGCCAGATCGTATTTATTGGACAGCACGCCGACCGAAACCCCGGCTTTCTTCAGCTGCCGCAGCAGCGGCAGGATGCCGTCGTACGGTTGGGTGCGGTTCATCATGCGCTGGTTGTAAGCCGTGCGAAATTCATCCAGACAGGTGTCAATCATGGCTTCTGTACATTTGTTTTCCGGAATGCAGCGCTCAATCAGCTTGCGCACGCCGTTGCCGACGCGCACACGGGTTTGCTCCTCGGTCACTGCGGGAAAGCCGCGGCGCATCATGGCGCAGTTGACGCTGTCGGTCAGGTCACCCAAGGTGTTGAGCAGGGTGCCGTCCAAATCAAAAATTGCGGTGGTAATTTTCATGCTATTGCTATCCTTTTTCTTATGGCCGGACGCAGCATCAGCCGCGCATGTAGGTTTGTGTAATTTCGCCCAGCAGCGCCGAGACGGTGGGGTTGAGCGCTTCCTTGCGCACGCGCCAGCGCCAGTTTTTGCCGCCGATAGTGGCGGGGGTGTTCATGCGGGCATCTGCGCCAAGCGAGAGCAGATCCTGCAGCGTGGTCATGGCAATGCGCGCGGAAGAAGCCCACACGCTTTTGATGGCACTCCAGCCCATGGCTTCATTGTGCGAGGTCCGCAGATACCGGTAAGCGAACTGCTTTTCCGGCTCGGTGCAGATATCCATGATTTGCTCGCACACGGTCTGTGAGTCGTGCGTCGAGGTGTAAACAATGCTGTTGGGCACAAAGTTGTGCGGCAGATGCTCGTTATCGCAGTCGGGTGTGAAGCCGAAAATCAGCACTTTCATGCCTGGGAAGCCGCTTTCCGCCAGCAAATCACGGACTTCATCGGTCATTACGCCCAGATCTTCCGCGATCAGCGGCAGGGGGCCGAGCGCCTTTTCGATCGCGTGGAACAATTCCATGCCCGGGCCCTTGCGCCAGTGGCCGTTGACGGCGGTTTCCTCGGTCGCGCGCACTTCCCAGTAGGCGGCAAAGCCGCGGAAGTGGTCGAGCCGCACCACGTCGAACAGCGCCATGTTGCTCTTCATGCGCCAGATCCACCATGCGAAACCTTCTGCACGGTGGGCATCCCAGTCGTAGACCGGGTTACCCCACAGCTGGCCGGTGACGGAATAGTAGTCGGGCGGCACGCCCGCAACCAGCTTGGGGCTCTTGTCGGCTTTGAGCTTGAACAGTTTGGGATGTGTCCACACATCCACCGAGTCGGCCGAAACATAAATCGGGATGTCACCGATGATCTGGATGCCATGCTCGTTGGCGTATTCGCGCAGTGCTTTCCACTGCGTGAAGAAGATATACTGTAAGAAGATGCGGAAGTCGATTTCGTCGCGCAATTCTTCGGTTACTTTTTTCAGCGCTTCCGGTTTGCGGTCACGCACCGCCTTTTCCGGCCACATGTAGACCGGCATGTGGTGGTATTTCTCCTCTTTAAGCGACATGAACAGCGCATAATCCGGCAGCCATTCTGCGTTTTCTTCCGTAAATGCGGCAATTTTTTCACGCAGCTCGTCATCAACACGCGCATAAGCCTTGCGGAACAGCGGCCAGCGGGTGTCGGCCAGCTGCTCAAAATCCGCAGTGTCCGGCGATGCTTCAAAGTCGCCTGCCTTCACTTCGGCTTCGGTCAGCAGCCCATCCTCTACCAGTAAATCCAGGTCAATCAGATATGGATTGCCTGCCGCAGCAGAAAAGCACTGGTAAGGCGAGTCACCGAAGCCGGTGTGGCCAAGCGGCAGCACTTGCCAGTACGTCTGGTGTGCCGCGGCTAGAAAGTCGATAAATTCATAGGCGGTTTTCCCCATCGTACCCACACCGTGCGGTGAGGGCAGGGAGGTGACGTGCGCAAGCACGCCGCTGGAACGGTGAAACATACGATACATCCCCCAATTAAGTATAGTGGTATTATAGCGTGTTTTATGGAAATTTGTCAATTTTGCTTGCCAAGTGTGCAGGCGCAGGATATAATGAAAAGGCTGAAAAATACACAGGAAAAAGGGGAATTTGACGCATGAGAATGCGCAAAAAGAAAAATCTTGACATTCGCTTTGCCGCTTGCGCGGATGTGATGGCGTTTGAGCCGAAGGAAAAGCGCGGCAAATGGCGCGCGCTGTTTGGAAATGACCATCCGCTGCACGTCGAAATCGGCTGCGGCAAGGGACGTTTTGCTATCGGCATGGCGGAACAGCATCCGGATGTGAATTTCATCGCGGTCGAGCGGGAAGAGGGCGCGCTGATCATGGCGGCGGAACGCTGCCAGCAGCATCCGCTGCCCAATCTGCGGTTTGTGTCCTTTGACGCGGCGGAGCTGCGCGACGTGTTTGCACCCGGTGAAGTAGACCGCATCTATCTGAACTTTTCCGACCCATGGCCGCCCAACCGGCAGCGCAAGCGTCGTCTGACCTGGCGTGCCTATCTTGAGGTGTATGACGAAATCCTCAAGCAGCAGGGCGATATCTGCTTCAAGACCGATAATCAGCGGTTTTTTGAGTGGACGTTGCAGGAAATCTGCCAGTTTGGCTGGCTGCTGCAAAATATTTCGCTGGATTTGCATCACTCGGATTTTGAGGGCAATGTGATGACCGAATACGAGGAGAAGTTCTCGTCCGAGGGCGCACGTATCTACCGGCTGGAGGCACGGCGCCGTCTGCCGGAGTTTCTGAAAAAGTGATAATGCAGTGAAAAGAGCGGCCTTTTGGCCGCTTTTTTTCGTGCCGCAGCGACAGAATGTTATTCTTGACATATGCCGGAAATGTGTTATGATAGATTTATAACCGGCATATGCCGGAAATAAGAACGGAGGCACAATTCCATGAAAATTGCAGTCACTTATGAGGATGGTCAGGTGTTCCAACATTTTGGTCATACCGCCCAGCTCAAAGTATATGAGGCCAAGGATGGGAAAATCCTATCATCGCAGGTTGTGGACACCAACGGCAGCGGTCATGGTGCGCTCGCAGGCTTTCTGGCCGCGCAGGGCGTGGATACGCTGATCTGCGGCGGCATCGGCGGTGGTGCGCAGGCTGCGTTGGCGGAAGCAAATATCCGCCTGCTCGGCGGCGTGCAGGGCAGCGCAGATGCAGCGGTGGAGGCCTTCCTGTCCGGTTCGTTGGCATATAACCCGGATGTCAAGTGCAGCCACAATGAACACCACGGGGAAGGGCACGATTGCTCCTCGCACAGTGGCCATTATTGTGGCGGCCATTGCCACGGCTAAACCATGCCCAGACCGAAGAAATGCCGCCGCGTGTGCGGATTGCCGGCTTGCCGCGAGTTTGCCCCGCGCGGTGCGGGCTGTATGGGTGATCCGGTCACGATGGGGCTGGACGAATACGAAGTGATTCGGCTGATTGACCTAGAGGGGATGCAGCAGGAGCAGGCAGCGGTGCAGATGGGCGTGGCACGTACAACCGTGCAGTCGATCTATTTCGCCGCACGACGCAAGATGGCAGACGCATTGGTAAACGGCCGTGCGCTGCGCATCGACGGCGGCGATGTGGAAGTATGCGAAAAGCGCGCCCAGTGTGGGCGACGCGGTTGCTGTGGGCATCACGGCTGCACAAAACAAAAACCGGAAGGCTGAGCCTTCCGGTTTTTCTGTTACAGTTTGGTGTAGCCGCGTGGGGTGACGATGGCATCCAGCGGTACGCCTGCCGCGCAGGCAGGACAGTTTTTGCCGCGCACAAAGTTGTGGTAATGCGGGAAATCCTCGCCGGAAAACAGGCTGAAAACCGGCTTGCCGTCCAGTTCGGAGATATTGGAAAACAGCGCCGAGTACCCCGCAACGCGGCCGCCGTAGTATTCGATGCACTCACGCGTCTGCGACAGGGTCTGTCCGGTGGAAGCCGTGTTGACCAGTACCAGCACGTTGCGGTGTTCGATCATGGGACGCAGGTTGTCCGCAAACATAAATTGGCCGTTGACATTGCTGTCCGGCTCGACGAGATAAATGGCTTTGTTGGTGTTCAGGCTGCCGATACCGGAGTTGGCAAGCTCTCTGGCGACATATGCGCCGATGTACTCGGTGCCCTCCAGGCAGAGCAGCGTGTCCACGCTGACCGAGGAAAACCGGAATGCGATGCTGCGCGCGGCCTCCAGTGCCATCGCCATGTTGTGTTTGATCTCGGACATATCAATATAGTAATTGATATGGGAATGGTTGGTTGCAAAATGACCCGGAATTGCGTCTGCATACAGGCGCTTGTTGGAACGGGAAATGATTCGGATCGGCTGCTGCATAATGTGACCACCTTTCTATATCCGTTATAAAATCACAAGCATATTATAGCGCAATTTTATGCACAGGGCAAGAAAAAGCGGTGGAACCCGCTGTACGGCGATAAAAAACCCTGCTGCAGAAAGCAGCAGGGTTGGCAGCTGAAGATTAAAGCGCAGCCTTCGCCTTTTCAGCGAGCGCTGCGAAAGCAGCCTTGTCGTTGACGGCCAGATCCGCGAGCATCTTGCGGTTCAGATCGATACCGGCCTTCTTCAGGCCGTTCATGAAGCGGCTGTAGTTCATGTCGCAGGACTTGGCAGCAGCCGAAATACGGGTGATCCACAGGCGGCGGAAGTCGCGCTTCTTGTGCTTGCGGCCAATATACGCGTACTTCAGGCTCTTCATGACCGCCTGGTTGGCTACACGGTAGTGCGTGGACTTTGCGCCCCAGTAGCCCTTTGCACGCTTGAGGATCTTCTTTCTTCTTTTGCGCGTCATCATTGCGCCCTTAACTCTTGCCATTGTGTTTGCCTCCTATATGAAAGATGTTGTTACTTACTTGTACGGCAGCAGACGCTTGAGCTGCGCTACGTTCGTGGAATCCGCGAAGCCTTCCTTGCGGAGGTGGCGCTTCAGCTTGGTCGTCTTACCATGGCCGTTGAGCAGGTGACGCTTGCCGACATGGCCGCGCTTGAACTTGCCGTTCTTGGTTACGGAGAATCTTTTCTTTGCACCGCTGTGCGTTTTGATCTTAGGCATTAGGTTTGCTCCTCTCTGAATTTGCGCGCAAGGCGCTTTTGTTTACTTGTCCTTAAGGGGCGCCAGAAACATCAGCATCT
>CALWEB010000006.1 GCA_944376955.1 uncultured Agathobaculum sp.
TGCGCATAATTTAACGCAGTATATTTTATCATACCCCCCTACTGATTGCAACTTGCAAAGTGATGACAAAATCCATTCTGCCCGGAATTATGAAAAAAGCCCCCTCACGGGAGCTTTTCACAACACCATGGTCAATATCTTTTCACTGAAGAAATAACCAAACGAAATCAGAACCGTGTTCCACACCGCAATGCCCAGCGCCGACCAGCCGACAAACCATTTCACGGGCATCCGGATGAGCCCCGCCGGGATGGACACAATCGTGCGCAGCACCGGGATAATGCGGCACAGCGCCAGCCCGCGGCCGTGCTGCGCGTCGATATACTCATGGCAGCGCCGCACAAACGAGCGGAATTTCTCGCTTTTGCCGAACAGCTTTTCCATGATCGGCTCACCGCCCCAATAGCACAAGCCGTAGATCACCAAACTGCCCAACACGCCGAACACCACACTCAGCGCAATCGTCAGCCAGAGGGACAGCTCACTCTGCGCAATCAGCACGCCGATCGAGGGCATAATCACGCCCGCCGGGAAGCCGGGCAGGTTCATATATTCGCAGAAAATCACCGCACAGACCAAAATCATCCCATATTGATGAAACAACTGAAAAAATAATTCGGCGGTCATACCCCAAGCCACCCTTACCGTTTTTTATCCCGCGTCCGGTTTGGCACGTCTTACTGAATATATTTAGTATAGCAAGCCGACCTCTGCAAAACAAGGGAGAACCCCTGCAATTTGCAATCTGTTCACAAAAAGGGGCCGCTGCATCAGCGACCCCTTTTCTATCTGTATTTACGCCGGCTCAAATTCGTCCTTGCCAACTGCGCACAGCGGGCAAACCCAATCCTCCGGCAGGTTTTCAAACGCGGTGCCGGGCGCTACGCCGTTATCCGGATCGCCCTCCGCAGGATCGTAAATATAGCCACAAACCTTGCAAACATACTTGCTCATTTTGGTATCATCCTTTCTTGTTAAGATCTGATACTAATATAAATGAATTTTCAATAAATGTCTACCGGAATACTGTACAATATTGGCGCACCTTTTCCGCCCTTTTTCATAAAAGCAGCCAAAGCACCGCCCAAACGCCGCTTGCCGCCACTGCTCCCAGCGCAAAAGCCACTGCCAGACGCAGCCATGGCGTGCGCCGCCGCCCCCTGCGCCCCACGAGATAACTGTTCGCAATGCGACATGCCTCGCGCACCGCATCGCTGCGCGGCACAGTGCAGTCCCGCACCAGAAAAATCGCCTGATCGAACATACCATGCTCATCCGGCCGCACGACCACCACGCGGCGGCTGATGCCCTTTACCATTGTCAATCCCTCCCTTTTGCAGCAAGTATTTCCCAAAAAGGAGGGATTTAACCGTCACATTTTCTCAATGCGCATCACCAGTGCTGTGCGGTCATCGTCATGGCCGCGGCCCGCCGCGCCCGTAACCAGATGCATGGCCAGCTCTTTGGGACTGTCCGCCGCGTGCGCCACCAGCAACTCGCGTACCCAGCCGTCGTCCATGCCGTCCGAAATGCCGTCGGACAATAAGATGCACAGATCGCCATGTCCCAAGCGCAGCGGTACCGGTTCGCCCAGCGCATCCTCCTCGGCCAGACCGATGGGTAGCGCTTTGCCGGTCAGCACGGTCCACTGCCCGCCCATGCGCAGATAAGAAGGCGCAGCTCCACACTTAAGGCTTTCCGCCCGGCCGGTGAACAAATCGACGGTCAGCGCGTCGAGCGTGGTAAACCGTGTCCCATCTGAGCGCAGCCGCAGCGCGGGGGAAACCGCCTTGAGCGCATCTGCAATCGTGATGCCTGCACGCAGAAACCGCTCAAGCGAGGTAATCAGCATCCGGCTGTCCTGCGCGGCAGCCGTCCCCGACCCCATGCCGTCTGCCAGCAGCAGACAGGCGATCCCAGCATCCGTCAGGAAATAACAGCCATTGTCCCCGGAAACTGCAGAATCCTCCTTTTGCTGCCGTCCAATACCGACAATCGCGCGAAAGGGGGCGCGCTCACGCATCTCCACATGCGGTCCCAGCTCGTCCTCCACCCGTTTTGGGGTGGTCAACGTCACACCGAGCAATGCGCTCAGTCCGGCGGAAAAGCCATCGCCCTGCCGCAGCACATCGTCGATGCCCTCGCCGTACAGCTCGACCGCCAGCCGTCCCTGCGCATCGCGCACCGCACACACGCGGTCAATCCAGCCGAATGCCGCCGCATACCGCCGGATCTGCCGCTCCATCATGGGCTGGGCGGTCACATCCTGCGTCGCCTCCGCGCCCAACTGACGAAGAATATCCGTAATGCCTGCATATTGTCGCGCCAGCAGGCTCTGGTTTTCCTCCTGCTGCCGCCGAAGGCTTTGGCGCTCGCGCAGCGCAAACAACGCGCTGTTGATCGCGCGCATCAGTTCGGGCAGATGCACGCAGCGCGAAGCGAAGTGGTATGGGAAATCCGAAAGTTCCGCCCGCCCGCGTTTGAGCATGGGCTGGGTCACGTCGTTGAGGGCGGCAAGGGTGGTGACATAGTCGCGCTGCCAACATTGGGAACACAGCACGCAGTTTTTGCAGACCCGGTCGCTTGCGCGGTCAAACACCGCGCGCACATTCTGGTCCCCTGCGGCTTTGCCTTCGCTGACACCGTTGAGCATTGCCAGATACAACTCGTAAAACGCCTGCGCCGCCTCGGTTGCACACTTGCCCGCCGCCTGCCGCACCGTCCGGTGCGCCGCCTCGCCCATGAGCGTATCGGGCAAGAAGCTGTGCCGCATCGCATCCCACACCAGCGGCGGCATGACCGCAAACGCGATCACCGCGCCGATCAGTTCGAGGATCATGGGCACAAACAGCACATGATCCACCCCAAGCATCGCCGCGCACAAGCCGGAGGCCAGCGCGCACAAGGAAAACCAGCCGCGTCCGCTGTCCCGGAACAGCCCGGCAACCAACGCACACAGCCCATAACAGCAGGTGAATAAGGCGCCGTAGCCGCAGGCGATATCCATCGCCGCGCCCAGCGCCACACCGGCCGCCGCACCGGGCGCCGCACCGCCGAGATATGCCGCTGCCAGCGTCAGCAAAAGCGCGACCACGCGCGCAGGCGAGAGCAGGCCGAACACGGTCAGGTCTGACAGCGACAGCAGCACGGTCGCCACCAGCACCAGCAGCGTTGCAGGCCGCCGCCAGTCGTTTTCGTCCCGCGGCGGGGACAGCGCCGCACCGTATACCCAGCACGCGCCAAAGGTCAGCGCCTGCACTGCAGCAAACGGCAGCCAAGCGGACAGGCCAAGCGGTGCGCCTACCGGCAAAAACACAAAGGTACATGCAGCGCCCGCAAAGGCCGCCACCACCGGCGCAAACCATGCCGTACGCACAATGCGCAGCCCGGCGCATACGCTCATCACGCACAGCACCAGCAAGGCCGCCGCCACATACACCCCGCTTTTCAGCCCGCCGCCCAGCAGCATCAGTCCGCAGACCACGCCGCCGATGGCGCTCAGGCCCGCGCCGCGCGCCATCAGTGCCGCTGCCATCGCCAGACCGAACGGCGCATAGCCGCCGAACACCGTGCCGCGCGCCAGCACAGCGCACAAAATGAACCGTTGCACCCCGGTGACCAGAATATGCAGATGCTCCTCGTTCCACAGCCGCGCCAGCCATGCCGCCGCGCGGCCCAATACAAGCGGCGCAGCCCGCTTTGTTTTTTGCTTGTCCATGTTCGTTCTGCCTCCCTTGTTTTCCCAGTATAGCGCAAACATTTTGCGGGCTTTGCCGAAAAATAAGGGTGGGAATAGAGCTTTTGCATTTTTTCTCCGCGCCGCCGCGGTTCTGACAGAAAAAAACACAGCGGGTGACGCAATCACCCGCTGTGTCAAACCAGCATCCTAATCACAACGCTTCTGCAGCGCGGCAGTGGCCGATGAAAATCTCCCCGACCGCGTCCAACTCGCCCAGTCCGCGCAGATGGGTTTCCACCGTATACCCCTCGCTTTCCAGCCGGCTCTTCCAGCTGTCCTCCTCGTCACCTGCAAGGTCGTTGTGCGCGTGGTCACCCGCCACGATCATCAATGGCGCGAGATGCACATGTGTGACCTCGTGCGCGTCCAGCCGCGCCAGCACATAATCCAGATGTGGAAAGCCCTCAACCGTGCCGACATACACCCGCTCGGCGCGGTGGTAGCGGAAACAGTTCTCCACCAGTGCATACGCGGCGTTTGCCGGATGTTCGGTGCCGTGCCCCATGAACACATAAGCTTCATCCGGCGCAAGGCGCGGCATTTCTGCCAGCAGCGCCCGCGTCAGGCGCAGATAGTCCTCGGTGTCCCACAAAAGCGGCCGCCCGATCAGCAGACGCGCAAACCGCCCGCAATACGGCCGCAGCTGTGCCAGCAGCTTTTCATATTCCTGCCCGAAGATAACGTGCAGGCTCTGGCAGCGCACCTCCTCATACCCTTCGGCGGTCAGCTGCTCCATCAGTTCCTCAGGTGCGGGAATGTGGACGCCCTCTTCCCGCTCGATCTTGCGGGCAACCATGCCCGAGGTGAACGCACGATAAAAATCATAGTCCGGGAATGCCGCGCGCAGCCGTTCCTCGATGTTTTCGATGGCGCGCCGCGCCTGCGGCATACTGGTGCCGAAGCTGACGACCACCAGTGCTTTCTTCCCCATATCAGAACCCCTCCCGTTTGACCAGTTGATAGAGCAGCGCGTTGACGATGGCGGCGGCGACGTTCGAGCCGCCCTTGCGTCCGCGCGCGATGATGTACGGCGTGTCCCCACCGAGGAACAATTCTTTTGCTTCAACCACATTGACAAACCCAACCGGCACGCCGATGACGAGCGCAGGCTGTACCGCGCCCTCGTTGATCAGCTCATGCAGACGGATGAGTGCGGTCGGGGCATTGCCGACGGCAAAAATCAGCGGCCCGTCCAGTTTTGCCGCGTGTTCCATCGAAACCGTTGCACGGGTCACGCCGCGCGCCTTGGCCTCGCGCACCACCGCCTCGTCCGCCATCAGGCAAAGTGCCCGCCCACCGAGCTTGGCGAGTGTGGACTTGCTGATCCCGGCGAGCGCCATGTTGGTGTCGGTGACGACCGTCGCGCCCGCCGAAAGCGCCTCTTTCGCCCGCTCAATCACATTTTCCGAAAAGCACAGGTTGTCCGCGTAATCGAAATCCGCCGTCGTGTGGATCACGCGTTTGACCACCTCGGCCACGCCCGGCGCGAACGTGCGCGCGCCCAGTTCGGCCGAGATGATCTCGAAGCTGCGCTTTTCAATCTCGGCAGGCGCCATGCGTCCGTTTACCATTCGATCCCCTCCCTCGCGGTCACACCGTTGTCAAACGGATGGCGGTGCTTCACCATCTCAGTGATATAATCTGCGTGCCGCTGCAAGGCTTCGGACGGGTCGCGGCCGGTCAGCACGACCTCGAGCGTGTCCGGCCGACCGTCCAAAAAGTCCAACACCGCCTGTTCGTCCAGAAAACCGCAACTAATCGCTGCGCACACCTCGTCGAGGATGAGCAGTCCCGCGCCCTCGCGCACGGCGTAGCCGGTCGCGGCCGCGAAGGTACGCTGCACAGCGTCTGCCGTGCGTTGTTTTTCTTCTTCGTTCATCTGAAAGGAGAATTTGCGCACCGGATTGGCCGCGAGCATGGTCACGGTTTCCAGTTTGGCCAGTGCGCGGCACTCGCCCGAAGTGCCGTCCTTCAAAAACTGCGCCAGCACCACTTTGCCGCCACGCCCGGCAAACCGCACGGCCAGCCCGACCGCCGCGGTCGTTTTGCCCTTGCCGTCGCCGCAGTATAGGTGTACACAAGCCTTGTTCGTCATGCTTTGCCCTCCAAAATCCGATCAATCAAATCCATATTGAGCGCCTGCCGGACGGCGTCCGCCAAGCGGTCGTATTCGCGTTCTTTGTATTGCGCTGTATCCATCGCCAGATGATCCAGCGTCGAGCCTTTGCGTGCGGCCAGCGCCTGCGCGAGTGTCTGTGCGACACCCGGGGCATCAAACACACCGTGCAGGTAGGTGCCATAAGCGTTTTCCGCCTGACAGCCGTCTGCAACCTCCGTACCGTCCGCGCGGGTGAGCGCGGCAAACGGCAGCGCGTCCGCGTCGCGCACGGTTTCGCCCATGTGGATTTCATAGCCCTCAACCGCCGCACCCGATACGCCTTCCAGCGCGCCGGGCAGGCTGCCGACCACGCCGTGCGCCTGCGTTGTTGTCTTGCGCGGACGGAACACCGTGTCCACAGGCAGCAATCCAAGACCGCGCAAACTACCGCCGCCCTCGGTGTTTTCCGGGTCGGACACCGTGCGCCCCAGCATCTGATACCCGCCGCAGATGCCCAGCACCGGCGTGCCCACTGCGTGCTGTTTCAAAATCTGCGCCTCCATGCCGCTTTCGCGCAGCCATTTGAGGTCGGCCAGCGTGGCCTTCGTGCCGGGTAAGATGATACAGTCCGCCCCCTCGAGCTGCACGGGCTTGTCTGCGTAATACACGCCCACCCCCGGCACTCTACCGAGCGCAGCGAAATCCGTAAAGTTGCTCAGCCGCGGCAGCCGCACCACTGCGATGCGCACCGCCGCGCCGCGCGCGTCGCCGTCCAGCCGCTCGGATAGGCTGTCCTCGTCGTCGATGTCGAAATGCCCGTAAGGCACGACGCCCGCGACCGGCTTGCCGGTCAGTTGCTCGAGCTGCGCCAAACCGGGACGCAAAATTTCCACATCGCCCCGGAACTTGTTGATAATCAGCGCACGGATGCGCGCCTGCTCGTCCTCGTCCAGCAGTTTTACCGTCCCATAAAGCGAAGCGAACACGCCGCCACGGTCGATGTCGCCAACGAGCAGCACGGGCGCGTCCACCAGCTTTGCCAGCCCCATGTTGACGATATCGTCTTTTTTTAAGTTGATCTCGGCCGGACTGCCCGCCCCCTCGATGACAATAAGATCATACTCGGCCGCTAAACTGTCATACGCCTGTTTGACGATCGGCAGGAGCGCCTTTTTGTCGCTCCAGTATTCGCGGGCAGTGCGATTGCCACGCGCCTGACCCATTACGATCACCTGCGAACCGACGTCACTCGTCGGCTTGAGCAAAATCGGATTCATGCGCACATCGGGCGCAATGCCCGCCGCCTCGGCCTGCACAACCTGTGCGCGGCCCATCTCGCCGCCGTCCGCCGTGATAAACGAGTTGAGCGCCATGTTCTGCGCTTTGAACGGTGCGACGCGCCAACCGTCCTGCCGGAAAATACGGCACAGCGCCGCACACAGAAGGCTCTTGCCCGCGTTTGAGCAGGTGCCTTGCACCATGATGCACCGCGCCATCAGGCTTCCCCCTTTCGAATCTCATCCAGCGCCGCAAGCAGCATTTCGCTTTCTTTTCGCGTCTTAACCGCTGTGCGGTAGTATCCGCGCGTCAAACCGCGGTAATTAGAACAGTCGCGCACCAGAATGCCGCGCCGCGTAAGTTTGTCCTGCAAATCCGTGTCCGGCGTATGGAATAGCAAAAAGTTCGCTTCGCCTGAAAAAACCGTCAACCCACGCGCAGTAAGGCTTTCGGTGAGATACACCCGCTCGTCCGCGATGCGCTGCGCGGTCTGCGCGGCATAGTCCCGCTCCCCCGCGCACGCGACCGCGCACGCCTGCGCGATCACCGACACATTCCACGGCTGCCCCACACGATACAATGCTTCGATCAGTTCCGTGTCCGCTGTCATGCACCAGCCGAAGCGCACACCCGGTACAGCGTACATCTTCGTATAAGCGCGCAGCAGCACGAGGGACGGGAATGTATCCAGATACGACACAAGCGTTTCACCGCCGGACACAAAGTCGAGAAAACACTCATCCACGATCAACCGCGCGCCCACTTCGGCGCATCGCGCGGCGATCTCCCGCAGCAGCACCGGGTCGATCGTGCGTCCGGTCGGGTTATTGGGGTTGCACAGGTAAACCGCGTCAAGGTCAGGCGTGATATCGTCCAGAATCCACCCGGTGACCGCAAAATCCTCGTCCGCACGCAGCGTGTGGAAGCGCACCTCCGCGCCCGCAAGCGTGCGCTCGTACTCGGCAAAGGTTGGCGCGAGCAGCAGCGCCGTTTTGGGCCGCAGCACGGCGGCCAGCCGGTCCAGCACGTCTGCCGCACCACTGCCGCAATAAATGCGGTCGGGCGCAATGCTCTCCGCCTGTGCAATCGCCTGCCGCGGCGCGCGGCAGAACGGGTCGGGGTACTGCGTGCAGGTTTCAACCGCATCGTGCATCGCCTGCTTGACCGATTCCGGAATGCCGTAAGGGTTAATATTGGCCGACAGATCCACCGGCGCGCCGCCAAAGCGCGCGGCATAGGAATACACGTCGCCCCCGTGTACATATTCGGGCATGGGTTCCTCCTTTGTCATCCAATCGGCGGCCACAACAGCATCAGCCGCACCACCGCGCACAACACCAGCGCCAGCACGCTCGCCATGCTCATCAGGTCGCAGGTTTGCAAAATATCCGTGCGACGTACCACGCGGTCGGGGTCACCGAACGACGCTTTTTTCACCGTTTTGCCGAAGTAGCTTGCGTCCCCGCCCAGCTGGATATGCAGCGCGCCCGCGCAGGCGGATTCGGTCTGTCCGGCATTCGGACTTTTATGACTGTTCCGGTCACGCCGGAACACGCGCAGCGCGTTGCGGTTATCCAGCCCCAGTATCCCCGCCGCCGCGATCAGGCAAACGGCCGATAGACGGGCGGGCACAAAGTTAAACACATCATCCATACGGGCGGAAAACTTGCCGAAATACTCATATTGATCGTTATGGTAACCGACCATGGAATCGAGCGTGTTGACCGCCTTATACAAAAGCCCCAGCGGCGCGCCGCCGATCAGCAGAAACACCAGCGGCGCCACCACACCGTCAGTCGTATTCTCAGCCACGGTCTCGACCGCCGCCTTGATGACGCCCGCTTCGTCCAGTTCTCCCGTGTCGCGGCCGACGTACATCGCAACCGCTTTCCGTCCGTCGTCCAGCGATGTTCCCAGGGCACAGTATACATGTTTCCCCGCGTCAGCAAGGCATTTGCGCGCCAGAACCAGCCAGCACAGCAGCGACTCAGCCGCAAAGCCCAGCCAGAAATTCTGTCCGCGCAGCCAGCGCAGCGCAAAAAACGGCACGGCAAAGCTGATCCCACACACGATCAGCCACAGCAGAACACCCGCGGTGGTCTCGCCGCCCGTTGTCTTGGGAAACAGCCGCCGCAGCATTTTCTCGGTGCGCGACACCAGCCGCCCGATCAGGCAGGCCGGGTGCAAACCCGTGTTTGGGTCGCCAAGCAGGCAGTCGAGCACAAAGCCGAGCAGCACAGCACAGGTCAGGTACATGGATTCTCTCCTTTGATATATTGCGGGATACCTGCCGTCACACGCACAACCGTATCCGCCTCGACAGCCAGCGCACAGCACAGCCGCCCGACCGCCTCGCGGTACGTCTCGTCCGCACGGTCGATGGGAACGACCCCACAGCCGACCTCGTCACAAGTGACCGCGCAGCCGCGCAAGGCGTCCAGCAGCGCCAGCGGGTCACGCCCAGCAATCAGTTCCGCACGCACACGCTCATGCAGGTTTTCGATCCGCGGCAAGTCGGGATACAGCCGCGCGGCGAGCGCCGCCTTGCCCTGATGCGCCCCGCCAATCAATAAAACCGTCATACGATCAGCCCTCCAAATGCGGCGCAGGCGAGCGACAAAACCTCCGCCACCGAAATACAAAA
>CALWEB010000007.1 GCA_944376955.1 uncultured Agathobaculum sp.
GGTCACGCACCTGATCCTGCGTGTAGCTGGCATCCCAGCCGGGCAGGTTGATGTCGTCCCTGAGCGGGTCAAGCCCCTTCATCTGATCCCAGTACATGACCAGACTAGTCGAGCCGTCCGGCGCCTTCTTGTCCAGCTGGGTGCGCGTCCAGTCAAAGACCGGCATGAAATTATAGGTCACGCACTTGACGCCGTACTTCGCACAGCGGCGGATGTTCTCGCAGTACACATCGATGTGGTGGTCACGCTTGTCCGTGCCCAGCTTGATATCCTCGGACACCGGGATGGACTCGACCACGTCGAACACCAGTCCATGCGCCTCACACTGTGCCTTCATCTTCGCAAGGCTCTCTTCCGGCCATACCTCGCCGGGTTTTACGTCGTATACAGCCGAGACGATCGACCGCATCCCCGGAATCTGCGAAATATACTCCAGCGTCACCGGATCGGATTCGCCATACCAGCGAAACGATAACTTCATTGATATTCCTCCTATAAAAGTGGCTCATTCAAGCCATTTGATGGGATTGCAAACCTGTCTGGATTGCTGCGGCTTACAGCACCACGTCTTGCAGTTCGGGACGCGCCGCCTTGCCGTCGAACTGCTCAAGCGAAACATTCTTGCAGTCCTCGCAGCGCACGGCCTCACCGAATTCATCCATGCGGTCGCCCGCAAAGCGCACGCGGCAGTTGCGCAGCGTCACATCGTCCGCGCGGCGCATATAGAAGCCCGCGGTCGGAATATGCTCGATGGTCTGGCGGATGCCCGGACGCAGGTCGTACAGGCCGCGCTCCCACTTGCTCTTGGCGCGGATGGTAACCTGCACGTTGTCAAACAGCACATCCTCAATGTGATTGCCGTCGCGGCCGGAAAGCAGCACGCCGTTTTCGCTGTCACAGGTGATATTGCGGAAGCGGATGCCGGAAATGTGGCCGGAAAGCGTGTTGTCATCGCGGTTGTGCGTGGTGATCGTGATCGGCTCGGCGCAGCCCCACCAGCAGTCTGCAAAGCGGCGCGTACCGATGATGATATTGGAGAACGACACGTTTTTCACATTGCCGCCGTCACGGATCTGGATGGAAAGGCCTCGGTTGGAGTCCGAGATCACGCAGTTATCCACCACCACGTTCTCAAAATCGCCTGTGCCTTCGGTGCCGATCTTGATGGCGGCCGAAGTCGAGGTCAGCGTGCAGTTTGCAATCACGATATTGCGGCAGGGGCCATATTCCATATTGCCCGCCGAGGACTTCAGGCAGATGCAGTCATCCGCGCAAGTGATATGGCAGCCCAAAATGCGCACGTTGGACGAGTGGTCGGGGTCGATGCCGTCCGAGTTGGCCACATCCAGATCGTTGAGGATGCGGATCTGCGAGATCAGCACATCGTCGCAGCCGGCCGGATGCAGTGTCCAGAACGGCGCGTTGCGCAGAATGACGTCGGTAAACGAGATATGGTTGCAATGCTCGACGTAAATGAGCGTCGGGCGGGGATAGAAATCGCCCGTCACATAGTACTGGCTGACCCGTCCGACAAACGCATAGGCGTTGCCATCAATCGCGCCCGCACCCGAAATGGCAATATGGTCGGCATCCTTGGCATAAATGAACGCATAGGACGGCTTGAGCGTGACCGGCGTGCCGACGCGATCAACGCCGTCGTCCTTCGCGCCGCCGTTCGGATGGAAATAGGTTTCCAGATCGCTGTGCGCCTTGAGTACGCTCCCGCGTTCGAGATGCAGATCCACGCCGGGCTTGAGGATGATCGAGCTGGAATAATAGGTGCGCCCGTTTTCCAGCACGACACGGCCGCCGCCGGCTGCCGAGCAGGCATCAATCGCAGCCTGAATGGCTGCCGCATCATTGGTCACGCCATCGGCCTTCGCGCCGAAGTCTTTTACATAGTATTGCATGGTTTCCCTCTTTTCAAAGCATATTGGAAAGATCGGTTGGTATCATACGGCAAAGCCGTTTCAGCCACAAAAGAAGCCGCCGCACATGCGGCGGCTTCCGATGGAGAGAGAACGTCAGCCTTCCTTGAGTCCGGATGTCATAACGCTTGCAATGATCTGCTTCTGGAACAGGGCAAACACAATCAGCATCGGGACCATCGAAATAACGGATGCGCACAGCAGCGTATTCCAGTCGATCGACAGCTCGCCGACCAGATTGGCGATGGCAAGCTGCATGGTGTACTTGGACTGGTCGCTGATAACCAGCATCGGCCAGACATAGTCGTTCCAACGCCACATAAACGAGAGGATCGTCAGCGTGGAGATGACCGGCTTTGCCAGCGGCACCATCATGGTTGCAAAAATGCGCACCTCACCGGCGCCGTCAATACGGGCAGACTCCAGCAGGGAGTCCGGCACGCCCATAAAGTACTGGCGCATGAGGAAAATACCCGTCGGTGTTGCAATCGGCGGAATGATAACGCCCCACAGGGTGTTATACAGGCCGAGTGCGCTGACTACGGTAAAGGTCGGGCGCATGATAACTTCCGTGGGGAGCATCATGGTCGTCAGCAGTGCCATGAAGATGAAGTCACGGCCCTTGAAGCGGTATTTCGCAAACGCAAAACCGGCCATGGTGTTGATCAGCAGCGTGATCAGCGTGGAAGCCACGGCAACGATCATGGAGTTGACGAAATAATGCAGGAAGTTATTCTGCTGCCAAGTAGTCAGATACGAAGAAAACGAGGGGTTTTTCGGAAACAGCGTGGGCGGGATGGAGAACAGTTCGTTGCCCGGCTTAAACGAGCAAAGCACGATCCACACCGCCGGGAACAGGAACAGCAGGGCAACCACCCACATGATGACATTGCCCGCCACCATTCCTTTGGTCGTCTTTTTGGGTGTCATTCGTTAGACCCTCCCTTCTGGAGTTTGAACTGGAGGATCGCAATGATAACCAGAATGACAAACATGACCATCGACGCCGCGGACGCATAGCCGATATCCGAACGCTCGAAACCTGTCTTGTAGATATACTGGACAATGTTGGTCGTCGCATCGGCCGGACCGCCGCCCGTCAAGGACAGGATCATCGGGTATTCCTTGAAGGAGTTGATCATGCACAGCAGGATGACCATAAAGTTGGTCGGCTTGAGCAGCGGGAACGTAATGCGGCGGAACACCTGCCACGGCTTTGCGCCGTCCAGATAAGCCGCTTCGTAGTAGCTGGTCGGGATCGCTTCGATCGCGCCGACAAAGATGATCATAAAGTAGCCTGCCTTGCTCCAGATGGTTGCAATGACAAGCGTTACCATGGCGAGCGTGCTGTCGGTCAGCCACGGCAGGCCGCTGCCCTTGAGCAGCGACAGCAAGTAGTTGACAATACCGCTGTTTTCACCGAAGATCCAGCGCCAGATCAGACCGACGATAACGGTCGAGATCATGGTCGGCCAGAAAACCGAAATACGCATGAAATCGCGTCCACGGATCCAGACACGGGTCAGACCCATCGCAATGGCCAGCGCGGCGACGAAAACGGTCGGCACGGTCAGCAGGACATACAGGAATGTATGCCAAAGGATTTTATAAAAGGACGTATCGCTGAACAGCTTGGCATAATTTGCAAAGCCGATAAACTCCGGCGAACCGAAGCCGTTATATTCCGTCAGCGAATAGTAGAAGCCCAATACGGCGGGAATGATAAAGAACAGCACAAAAATTATGCAGTTTGGCAGGATAAACAGGTAACCGGTTCTGCGTTGCTCCGCGCCGAGTTTGGAGGCTTTTTTCATTTTAACGGTTTTTGTTGGCTCCAACAAAATTCACCTGCTTTCATATGGAGAGGGCGGCTGCCGCAGAACAGTCTCTGACGGCAGCCAACACATCATTTTGGTTTTGCAGATTGCTTAAGAAGCGAGCGGAATGCCCATTTCGTTGGAAACTTCCTGTGCGAACGAATCCATCGCTTCCTGTGCGGTCATATCGCCGTTCAGGGCAGCGCATACGTCATCGAGCAGCAGGTTGCCAACTACGTCTGCGTAGTCCCAAGCGTTATCGCCCGCGCCGGCATCGCCGGAAGCAGCCAGTTCCTGCTCAAAGATCTGGTACATTTCCGGATGTACCGAGTAATCCGGCGTTACGTTGTTCAGGCCGGACATGTAATTGCCCTTCTCGCAGTAGGTCTTGAAGTTGTCGTAATCATAGAACCACTTGAGGAACTCCTTGGCCTGCTCTTCCTTGCCGGAATCCTTGATGGCGCAGAAGAAGTTGCCGCCCAGACGGTTTGCACGCTGGGTGCCGATCGGCATGTAAGTAACGCCCCACTCAAAGTCGGTGATGTTCTCGGAGTAGTCCGAAATCTTCCAAGAACCCTGGATAGCCGTTGCCAGCTGGCCGGACTTGAACAGTGCGGACGGATCCTCGGTGCCGAGGAATACAGACTTGGGCATTACGCCGTCGTCATGCAGCTTGATGAAGTACTCCAGTGCCTGAACCGACTCCGGAGAGTTGGCAACCACGGCAGTGCCGTCGTTGTTGACAACCGAAGCACCGAACTGATACATCAGAACCTGATAACGGCGCTGGGTCTTATCAAACGCAAGGCCATACTGGCAGTTCGAGTTGGCAACAACCTTCTTGACGGCCTCGGTGAACTCGTCCCAAGTCCAGATATCGTCTTCGCTCTGCGGAACAGCAACGCCCGCCTCGTCAAACGCAGTTTTGTTGTAGATCATACCGGTAACGGTTACGTCGATCGGCAGTGCGATCAGTTCGCCGTTGTCGTTCTGGATCTTCTCATGCAGGGATTCCGGGAACTCGTCGATGGAGATGACGTCGGACAGGTCCATCAGCTGATCCTCATAAGCGCCGTAGATATCGGTACGGATCAGCGCCGGCGCGTCCTTGCCCTGGATCATGTTGGCCAGCTTGGTGTCACGGTCATCCTTCGGCACCTCAACGATTTCAACCGGGATGCCGGTCTCTTCGGTGTAGCGCTTGGCTGCATCGGCCATTGCGCCGCCTTCCGAAGTATCGTCAGAAATCAAAATCTTAAAGCCCTCGCTGTCGGAAGCGTTGCTATCGGAGGAACCACCGCACGCGGTCAGGCTTGCTGCCATCGCAGCTGCAAGAAGAGCAGCCAATAGTCTCTTTTTCATACTATTTTCCTTCTCCTTTTCTCTTTTTACACTTTTCTTTTTAGATGCGTACAAAGTTGCCAAACGTGCTCAAGGTTCAGATGCTTTGCCGCGTTCTTCATACTTATATTTTTACAGCTTGTATGTTAGTGTGTCAATACTCTTTGTGCAACTTTTATGTTTTGCATAAATTTACCGGAATAATTTGTGCAAAATAAATGGCGTATCCGTTTGGATACGCCATTTGATCGCGTTTTTTGATTGATCTCGTGCTGTAATTAAGCGGTAAAATATTCCTTATATTCCAGTTTAATACCCTCGTTGTTTTGCAGGTTGCCGTTGAGGTGCTGGTGCAACAAGGAGCGGAGCTCCTCTGCATTGTTGTTTTCCATGTACTGCACCAATTTGCAGTGATCCTGATAGATTGAGCGGTGGGAATTCCCCTCCACCAAGTCCAGCATGCGGAACCGCAAATAGCTGGTGTTGACCGCCTGAATGATCTCCCACAGGTTCTCCCGGTGGCTGCCGGTATAAATAGTCTGATGAAAGGCATTATCCAGCTCGGTAAATTCCTCCGGGTCGATCGAATCACACAATAACAGCTGCTTTTGCTGCTCCAGACACTCCCACAGCTCGAGCAGCAATGCTTTGGGCTGCTGCTCGGCAATCTGGCACATCAGTGTGCTTTCCACGCACCAACGCAGATAAATAATATCCCGGATATAATCGTAATCCAGCTTGGTCACAAACGTCCCCCGCTGCGGGTCGATCACGACCAAGCTTTCGGATTCCAACTTTTGCAGCACCGACCGCACCGGTGAACGGGATACCCCGAACTTTTCCGCCAGACTATATTCACTTAGTTTTTCACCCGGTTGATAGTGAAAGGTGATAATATCATGCCGCACATCCTCATAAATGCGGTCTTTTATGAATTCACGCCGTTTTGTGGTGGCTTCCATTGTATCCCCTGCCTTACCGTCCAAACCATCTATGGTAAATTTGTCATCACAAATATTACCACAATGCTATCATAATGTGTCCTTTCTGTCAAATTGTAAATACAAGTATGTTAGCTACAAACTTTAGATTGTACAAAATCGACAAAAACCGATTTTTCATTTTGTTCTTTTTTTCAGTTGTGTGTTGTACTCTAACATGGTATACTAACATACAAGTTGAAGTAAAACGTGCTCAAACGTGATCCCGCGTTCATTCTGACTTATTTGATTGAACAAAGGAGGCTCTTCATTATGGCCGGTATTGTCTTGAAAGACATTAAGAAGGTTTATCCCGGCAATGTGGTCGCCGTCCATGAATGCAATCTGGAGATCAAAGACAAGGAATTTGTGATTTTGGTCGGCCCGTCCGGCTGTGGCAAATCCACCACGCTTCGCATGATTGCAGGTTTGGAAGAAATTTCGGAAGGTGAACTGTACATTGGCGACAAGCTGATGAACGATGTCGCCCCGAAGGATCGCGATATCGCGATGGTATTCCAGAACTATGCGCTTTACCCGCACATGACGGTATACGATAACATGGCATTTGGTCTTTCGCTGCGCAAAGTCCCCAAGGACGAAATCGACCGCGCCGTACGCGCTGCGGCGGAAGCGCTCAACCTGACCGAATACCTCAACCGCAAGCCCAAGGCATTGTCCGGCGGCCAGCGGCAGCGCGTTGCGCTGGGGCGTGCCATGGTGCGCAACCCTTCCGTATTTCTGCTCGACGAGCCGCTCTCCAACTTGGACGCCAAGCTGCGTACGCAGATGCGTACCGTTATCTCCAAACTGCACCAGAAGCTGGGGACTACGTTCGTATATGTAACGCATGACCAGACCGAGGCCATGACCATGGGCGACCGCATCGTGGTAATGAAAGACGGCTTTATCCAGCAGGTGGATACGCCGCAATTCCTGTATGATTTCCCGTGCAACATCTTTGTTGCCGGTTTCATCGGTTCGCCCCAGATGAACTTCATCGACGCTACGATCTCGCAGAAGGGCGATGATTTCTATCTGGACTTCCTCGGATACAGCATTGCCATTCCGAAGGACAAGGGCGGCAAGGAATTGTTTGGGCAGTATGTCGGCAAGGAACTGGTCTTCGGCATCCGTCCGGAAGATCTGCACAACGAGGCACACTTCATTGCAGAACACAAAGACGCCGCTATTTCGGCCACCGTTGATCTGGTGGAGCTGATGGGCGCGGAAACATATGTATATATGGATTGCAAGGGCACCCGCCTGATGTCCCGTTCTCCTGAGCGGTTTGCGCAAAAGCACGGGGATACTGCGGAGTTTGCCATCAACATGGAGAAAATCCATCTGTTTGACAAGCAGACCGGGCAGGCCATCTGCCACTAACCGTATTTTCCACAGACCGCAGGTTTTCCCTGCGGTCTGTTTTGTCTCAAAAGAGGAGCACGCTTATGAAACTGTTTGACGTACTGTATAACCGCGCGCACAAGGAAGACGGGCCGCGCCCGCTCAAAACCGGCATCCTGCGCTTTTTCCAGATCATCTGGATTGAGTTCTGGAATCTGATCCTGCTGAACATGCTGTATGTGGTATTTTGCCTGCCGGTCATCACCATCCCGGCCGCAACCGCCGCTTTCACCGCGGAGCTGTGCGACATGGTGCGCGACCGGCCTCGTATGCTCGTCCATCGGTTCTGGTCGGTATTCAAACGGGAATTCCGACAGGCAACCCTGCTTGGGCTGATCGGTCTGGCCATTCTCGCGCTGCTGTTCGGCGTGCTGACGGCCGTGCTGTTCTTCCTGCCGCCGATCTTCACCTATCTGTTGCTGCCCGCCACGGTGATCGTGCTGTTCCTGTTCTGCATGGCATGGATCTATGTCTATCCGCTGCTGGTCATCACTGACCTGCCCATGCGGTATGTGCTGAAAAACGCGGTTTCCCTGTCGCTCATGTGCGCCAAGCACGCGGCAGCCGCCGTGATTGTCTGCGGCCTTATCCTGTATTACGCGCTGCTCTACTTCCCGGTTTCCATCCCGTTCCTGCTGTTCGGCGTGCTTTCCCTGCTGGGGCTGGTCTGCACTTTCGCTGCATGGGCCGGCATCCGGGATCATGTCGTGGCAGAAGCGCTGCAAAAGGCGAAAACCTCCCTTCTGGAGGATGCGGACGAATGGGCGGCCATCTGGAACTCGTAAAGCGTACTGCGGCTCCCCTTCCCCGAACCGATTGGATGGACAGCCCGTCATTGCCAAGCTGCCTTTCCCATTCAAAAAACCGAAACCCGGACGATGTCGTCCGGGTTTTGTTTTTGCCCGCACACCGCTTTTTCATATATTTGCCCAACCCGGCACCCTCGTGTCACACAAAGTTGCGCAAGAATAACCAAAACATACTTACAATTTACCAAATTTATTGTTATATTCCGTTAATTTTGACAGTTGACGCCTGATTTCCCATGTGGTATATTGATAGTCGAAAACAGAACTTAACAATAATATATGCAAAATTCAACCCAAACCAAACCATTTGTTTCCCTTTTCCGGGCGGATGGCTTGGTCTTTTCCTGCCGTTTACCATGGCACCCTGATATGGCGGAACGCCGGCTCTCCGTCGGCATCGGCAATAAATTTCCATCAAAAAAGGAGACTTGAACATGGATTTCCATCTGACCCGTGAACAGGAACTGGTTCGCCAGATGATGCATGACTTCACCGAAAACGAAGTCAAGCCCATCGCTGCGGAAACCGACAAAACCTCTACTTA
>CALWEB010000008.1 GCA_944376955.1 uncultured Agathobaculum sp.
TCCGGCAGCGGCGTGGTATCCTCGCCGTCATGCAGTACCGCCGTATTGACGATAAACTTGCCCTGCATATGAAATGCGAAGATATTATAGAAGAAGTATGAAAAAAAACATAGAATTGGTTCGCCAAACTCCTAAGAGATCGGTGGGCTGTACCGGAGTGGAATCTGCGGATTGTGTCCACCTGACTTTAATATTGGAAGGAGAAGCGAACGGTACTCTTCTGCACCTCCGACAAGCGCACCCAGAAGATTACCGGGTAGCTTCATGATGCTGGGATTGCAGCCGAAACCGTATCTGGCGGAAAGGAAGCTAGTGACCGGCGGAAAACGCACAAAACAGCTGATAGACCGCGTCCCCACTTGTTGCCAGTGCGCGGACGCACACCCCGCGCACCGCACGGCTCACGCCGATCAGACCGTCCGGAAGTGCGTCTGCCCGCCGCGCCATTTCCAGTACGCGTTCCTCCCACGCCGAGCCATAGACGTACAGCAACCCCTGATGGGTGAAACCCTGCCACTGTCCCAGACCGGCATGATTGATGTGTACAGGGTCGAGCCGGGTATGTTCGGCAAATACCAGTTGGCCGTCTACCGTCACTTGCAGGCGGCTATCCAGCTGCCGCAGCTGGAACCGTTCGCCCCGTCCGACCCGGCCGCACGCCAAAACCTCTGCGTAGACAAACCGGCAGTCCTTTGCCAGCGACACCTGTGTCTCGCTTCGGAAATCGCTTCCTGCAAAAGGGATAACCGGCTGTGGCAGAAAGCGCACATGCGCCCCCTCCCCAACGGACAGTCGGATATGCCGCGCAGCGTAACCCTCACCGGTGTTGAATACCTTTTCATAGCCCTGTGTGTAAACCGCAACGTTCGAGCCGCCCTCAAACCGGTATTCCGCATTCAGCGTGTCGCCGGCCAGCAGGCCGGCCGACGCTGCCATAACCATCAGGTCGGTGCGGTCGCCGCGCACAAACGGGCGCATGATCTTATAAGGTGCGGTGCAGAACACGTCTTGCAGGCGCGTACCGCCGCCATGCCGGACGGTTTGCAGATACAGACGGCTGTCCATTATCGGTCCTCGAACAGCACGTCGGTCTGGATCCAGCGGACAACCTCATCCAGCCCTTCGCCGCTGACCAGATTGGTAAACAGGAATTTGCGCCCCTCGCGCATCCGCTCGCTGTCGCGCGCCATCACTTCCAGACTGGCGCCGACGAGCGGGGCTAAGTCGGTTTTGTTGATCACCAGCAGGTCACTCCGCGTCACCCCCGGGCCGCCTTTGCGCGGGATTTTTTCGCCCTGTGCCACGTCGATGACGTAAATGGACGCGTCGGCCAAATCTGGGCTAAAGGTGGCGGACAGGTTATCGCCACCCGATTCAATAAAAATGATCTCAACATCCGGAAAGCGCTCGGCCATCTCCTCGACTGCCTCCAGATTCATCGAGCAGTCCTCGCGAATGGCCGTGTGCGGACAGCCGCCGGTTTCCACGCCCATGATGCGCTCTGGCGGCAGGCAGGAGTTGCGCGTCAGGAATTCGGCGTCCTCCTTGGTGTAGATGTCGTTGGTGATGACGCAGATGCTGTATTGTCCGCTCATGCGCCGCGTCAAGCGCTCGATCAGCGCGGTTTTGCCCGAGCCGACCGGCCCGCCGATGCCGATTTTGATATAACCCATCGTTCCCTCTCCTTAGCTCATATTTAACTCATATATAGTCTGGTGTACAGGGTTTCGTGCTGCATCGCCAGAATATCAAATGCCGCGCCGCTGACACCCAGATCGTCGGGCGTGACCGTCTGCGCGGCCTGCACGGCTTGCAGCAGCGCGGGCAGGCTGTCCCGCAGCACGCGCTGGGCTTCCAGCTGGCGCAGCGGCACGCATTTGGCCGCGTGCGTCGTCATGGCGCTCAGCAGGGAATAGCCGTAAATGGTCAGCGCCTCCTGCGCATCCACACCATGCCCGGCCGCAAACAAGCCGACCGCGATCGGATGCTGGCCGGTGCAGTTCCCCCGCCGGATATGCGCATGGTACGTTTCCAGCACCGGAAGCGGCGCAATCTGTGCGGCCGCCTTGAGCAGCCGGATACACAGTTTCGCACTCCCCTGCCGTACCTCCATTGGCGCGCGCAGCGCGGTATACAGCTGGTCGAGTGCTATCCAAGCCGCCTCATCCTCCGCGTTTTGCATGGCCAGTGCCATCACGCCCAGCTCCTGATAGGGCGCTACTGCCAGATAATCCGTCAGATACCGTCCCAGCTGCTCCGCCGAGTCGATCAGGCCGCGCTGCACGAAGGTTTCCAGCCCGTTCGACAGCGTAAACGCGCCGATCGGGAACAGGCTGTCGCAGATTTGCAGCATATACAGCCGCCGCAGCTCATCCATGGGCGTGGCTGTGCGTGTGACTGTGTTCGCCTGCGCCATGCGCGCGGCAGGCCACATAATCGGAAAAGTCCGCGCACACCTGTTTGGCATCGAACCCCAGACGCTGCAAATACAGCAGCGTCGGCTCGTCGTAAGGGACGCTGACCGTATGCTCCTCGATCTTGAGCGGCAGGTGGCGGTTGCCCAGCTCAAAGCACAGCCGTCCCATTTCCTGCATCGTGTTGACGTGCGTCTGGATGAGCGGGGCGGGCGCGATCTGCACCACATAGCGTTTGCCGTCCTGTTCGGCGATCACATCGCCCGCGTGCAGCGGCACGCCGACGCAGACGCCCAGCTCGGTGCCGTCCGCCGCCGTCTTGGCGATGCGCTTTTTTTCGGTTTCAAACCACGCAAACTCCACGGGCACAACCTCGCCCGCCGGATGCTGCGCGTTCACATTTCCCAGAATTTTATCTGCAATCACCGGTTTGTGTCCTCCTTAGAATAGGAAATACCGCTGGGCGAGCGCCAGCTCGGAAAACGGCTCACAGGTGACCGGCTCTCCGTCCACGGTAACCGTGTAGGTTTCCGGATCGACCCGCACATCTGCAATCACATCGTTGTGCCGCATGTCTCGCTTGCCGATATCACGGCAGTGCGACACCGGCAGAACCGTGCGCGCAAGGCCGAGCTGTCCGGCGATGTCGTGTTCATAAGCATAGCGCGACACAAAGGTGACGCAGGATGCTGCCAGTGCCTTGCCGTGCGCACCGAACATGTCGGTGTAGACCACCGGTTCGGGCGTCGGGATGGATGCGTTCGCGTCACCCATACGGGAGGCCGCAATCGCGCCCGACTTGAGCACCATCTCCGGCTTGGCGCCGAACATCGCAGGCTGCCAGAGTACGAGATCGGCCAGCTTGCCCACCTCGACCGAGCCAACATAGTCGGAAATGCCGTGCGTGATGGCGGGGTTGATTGTGTATTTGGAAATGTATCGCTTGACGCGGGCGTTGTCGCTGCGCTCGCTGTCGCCCGGAAGCGGGCCGCGCTGCTTTTTCATTTTGTCCGCGGTCTGCCATGTGCGGGTGATGACCTCACCCACGCGTCCCATCGCCTGCGAGTCGCTTGACATCATCGAAAAAATACCCATATCATGCAGCACGTCCTCGGCGGCGATGGTCTCCGGCCGGATGCGGCTGTCCGCAAAAGCCACGTCCTCCGGATTGTCCTTGTCGAGGTGGTGGCAGACCATCAGCATGTCCAGATGCTCGTCGATGGTGTTGCGGGTGTAGGGCATAGTTGGGTTGGTAGACGAGGGCAGCACATAGTCAAACGCCGACGCGCGGATGATATCCGGCGCATGGCCGCCGCCCGCGCCCTCGGTATGATAAGTATGGATGGCGCGCCCGCGGAACGCTGCAATGGTATCCTCGACGCAGCCGGTCTCGTTGAGTGTGTCCGTGTGGATGGACACCTGCACGTCGTACTTTTCCGCCACCGAAAGGCAGCAATCAATCACGGCGGGTGTGCTGCCCCAGTCCTCGTGGAGTTTGAGCCCGGCTGCGCCCGCTTCGATCTGCTCGGCCAGCGGCGCTTCCGACGAGCAGTTACCTTTCCCGAGAAACGCCACGTTGATGGGCAAATCCTCGGCACTTTGCAGCATCCGCGCCAGATGGAACGCACCCGGCGTGCAGGTGGTGGCGTTGGTGCCGTCCGCCGGGCCGGTGCCGCCGCCGATCATGGTCGTCACCCCCGAGTACAGCGCCGTCCGCACCTGCGTCGGGGAGATGAAGTGGATGTGGCTGTCAATGCCGCCTGCGGTCAGGATCAGCCCTTCGCCTGCAATGGCTTCGGTCGATGCACCGATCACCATGCCCGGTGTTACGCCGTCCATGACATGCGGGTTGCCTGCCTTACCGATGCCTGCAATTTTGCCGTCCCGGATGCCGACGTCGGCCTTGTAAATACCCGTGCAGTCCACAATCAGCGCGTTGGTGATGACCGTATCCAGACAGTCCGCGTCCGTGTGTGTGCAGGATTGCCCCATGCCGTCGCGCAGGCTCTTGCCGCCGCCGAATTTGGCTTCATCCCCGTAAACGGTCAGATCTTTTTCCACCTCAATCACCAGCGCGGTATCCGCCAGCCGCACGCGGTCGCCCGTCGTGGGGCCGTACATGAGCGCATAGTCTTTTCTCGAAATTTCGATCATTGGTCGTCCTCCATGCCCAAAAAGCCCAACGCCTTCGCCTTTTTGAATGCGGCCTCACGTACCGCTGGATCGTCCATCGCACCATTACATAACCCGTTCAGGCCGCACCCTTCCCGCGTACCGCCAATTTCCGTCAGACGGACGGTTTTGGTCTCGCCCGGTTCAAAGCGCACTGCTGTGCCCGAGGGGATGTCCAGCCGCATCCCCCATGCCGCACGGCGGTCAAACCGCAGACGGGCGTTGACCTCAAAAAAGTGGATGTGCGAGCCGACCTGAATCGGGCGGTCGGCTGTGCTGACGACCGCTACCTCGGCAGTTGCCCGTCCCTCATTAATGCGGATGACCCCATCCGCGCACAGCACCTCGCCGGGCACCAGTCGCCCAGTGGTGGGGATGGGATCATGTACGGTCACGAGTTTGGTGCCGTCGGGGAAGGTCGCTTCCACCTGAATTTCGTGTATCATCTCGGCCACACCGTCCATGACCTCGTCCTCAGTCAGAATTTTGCGCCCCGCCTGCATCAGCTCGGCCACGGTACGGCCGTCGCGCGCCAGCTCCGCGATCTCGCTTGAGATCAACGCGACCGCCTCCGGGTAGTTGAGCCGCAGGCCGCGCGCGCGGCGCTCCTTTGCCACGCTGCCAGCAAGGTGTAACAGCAGCTTATCGGTTTCTCTTGGCGTTAAACGCATATACTTCCTCCTTTACGCCGCCGTACGTGCAGTCGATGCACGCAGCACTGCCCCCGCTGCCAGCGCCAACCCAAACACCAGCGCGCAGCCGATCAGGCCCGCCGCGCTGGACGAGAGCGCGCCCTCGACCGCGTGCAGAGCATAGTCGGGCAGCAGGGTCGTGGCGTCTTGGATGCGGTCCAGCATCATGTGTACCGCTGATGTGTTACCATATCGCTCTGCATAATGTCAGCCCATCGCCCATTGACAAGCTATGTATCAGGCCCACGGTCACAAATATTAGACCATGTTAAAGAGCAGCCTTGCGGCTGGAAACTATGTCCCGGTTTGCTCC
>CALWEB010000009.1 GCA_944376955.1 uncultured Agathobaculum sp.
ATCCGGAATTTGAAAAGATGATGGTGGATGAATCCAAGTGCGTCAACTGCCATCGCTGTGTCTCGCTCTGCCCGACGCGGGCCTTGAAAATCGTCAAGACCGACCATACTTTTAAAGAAAATGCCAACTGGACGGGCAAGGCCATTTCCGAGGTCTACCGGCAGGCAGGCTCGGGCGGCGTGCTGCTCAGCTCAATGGGCAACCCCGAACCGTATCCGATCTACTGGGACAAAATCCTCATCAACGCCTCTCAGGTTACCAACCCGTCTATCGACCCGCTGCGCGAGCCGATGGAGACCAAGACCTTCCTCGGCAAAAAACCGGGCAAGATCGAGCGCGACGAAAATGGCCACCTGATCCCCAATATGTCCCCGCAGCTCGAACTGAATGTGCCGATCATGTTCTCCGCGATGAGCTACGGCTCGATTTCCTACAACGCGCATGAGTCGCTCGCCCGTGCTGCCTGCGCCCTGGGCACCTACTACAACACCGGCGAAGGCGGCCTGCATCAGGACTTCTATCAGTACGGTCCGCACACCATCGTGCAGGTTGCATCCGGCCGTTTCGGTGTACACAAGGACTATCTGGAAGCGGGTGCAGCCATTGAGATCAAGATGGGTCAGGGTGCAAAGCCCGGCATCGGCGGCCATCTGCCTGGCCACAAGGTCGGCCCGGACATCTCCAAGACCCGCATGATCCCGGAAGGCACGGACGCCATCTCCCCTGCCCCGCACCACGATATCTACTCGATCGAAGACCTGCGCCAGCTCGTGTTCTCGCTCAAGGAAGCGACCGAGTACAAAAAACCGGTTATGGTCAAGATCGCAGCGGTACATAATGTAGCCGCCATCGCTTCCGGCATTGCCCGTTCTGGTGCAGATGTCATCTGCATCGACGGTTACCGCGGCGGTACGGGCGCAGCCCCGACCCGCATCCGCGACAACGTCGGCATCCCGATCGAGCTGGCGCTCGCGGCCGTCGATCAGCGGCTGCGCGACGAGGGCATCCGCGATCAGGTTTCTGTGGTTGTCGGCGGCTCGATCCGCAACTCGGCCGACCTTTTGAAGGCCATTGCCCTCGGTGCCGATGCGTGCTACATCGCCACCTCTGCCCTGCTCGCGCTCGGCTGCCATCTGTGCCGCTCCTGCCAAACCGGCAAGTGCAACTGGGGCATTGCAACCCAGCGCCCTGAGCTGGTCAAGCGCCTCAACCCCGACATCGGCTCTCAGCGTCTGATCAATCTGGTCACCGCATGGGATCACGAGCTGAAAGAAATGATGGGCGGCATGGGCATCAACTCGATCGAAGCGCTGCGCGGCAACCGACTCATGCTGCGCGGTCTGGGTCTGACCCAGAAGGAGCTTGACATCCTCGGCATCAAGCACGCGGGCGAATAAGGAGGAAAGCAACGATGAAACGGGTCTATGTTAATGAAAATGGTGCCTCGGCTGCCATTTGTGCGAATATTATTGCGCCTTTGCCAACTCCGGCAAGTCCTCGATGGTCAAGGCGCTCAAGGATCATAAGATTGCGCCGCGTATCCGCATCGAAGAGCGCAACAACATTTCCTTTGCGGTTTCCTGCCGCCACTGCACCGATCCGCTGTGCGTCAAGGGCTGCATTTCGGGCGCGCTGACCATTGTGGACGGCGCGGTGCAGATCGACTCGGACAAGTGCGTCGGCTGCTACACCTGCATCCTGTCCTGTCCGTACGGCGCACTGTCCACCTCGAATGAGGGCGCGATCCAGAAATGCGAACTGTGCGCCAAGAACGAGTTTGGCCAGCCCATGTGCGTACAGGGCTGCCCGAACAAGGCCATTGTGTACGAGGAGAGGTGAAACGCATGAATTACGTGATTATTGGCAACGGCACTGCTGCGGTCGGCACGATTGAAGGTATTCGCGCCGTTGATCCCACCGGCCCTATTACGGTGATCTCGGATGAGATCTATCCGGTTTACGGCCGCCCGCTGATCTCCTATTTGCTGCTCGGCAAAACAACCGAGGACAAAATGCTGCACTACCGTCCGGCTGACTTTTATGAGAAAAATGGCGTGAAAACCATGCTGGGCCGCACGGTGACCAAAATCGACCCCGCGGCCAAAAGCGTGCTGCTCGAGGGCGGCGAGGCTGTACCCTATGATAAACTGTGCATCTGCACCGGCTCGCGCCCGTTCGTCCCGCCCATGGAGGGTCTGGACACCGTGCCGCATAAAACCAGCTTCATGACGCTGGATGACGCCAAGCGGCTGGACACCATGCTCGGTGCGGACAACGACAAGCGCGTACTCATCATTGGCGCGGGCCTGATCGGCCTGAAGTGCGCCGAGGGCATTTATCAGCGCGTCAAGAAGCTGACGGTCATCGACCTTGCCCCCCGCATTCTGCCCAACGTACTGACCGAAGTACCTGCCGCCATCATCCAGAAGCACATCGAAGGCAAGGGCGTGCAGTTTATCCTCGGTGACAGCGTCGCCCGCTTTGACGGCACTACCGCCACCCTGCAAAGTGGCGGCACGATTGACTTTGACGTGCTGGTCATCGCGGTCGGCGTGCGGCCGAACACCGAACTGGCTGCCGACGCAGGCTGCGAGGTGAACCGTGGCATCCTGACCGACAACCACTCTGCCACTACCGTGCCGGATATTTACGCCGCGGGCGACTGCACAGTATCGCATGACATCGCCGCGGACACCGACCGCATCCTCGCCATTCTGCCCAACGCTTACATGCAAGGCGAGACCGCAGGCCGCAACATGGCGGGCAGCAATACATCCTTTGACAAGGCCATCCCCATGAACGCATCCGGCTTTATGGGTCTGCATATGATTACCGCCGGTTCGTACGACGGCGAAACCTATCTCGAACAGGACGAAGATCACTACAAGCTGCTGGTCACGCGTGACAACCATCTGGTCGGCTTCATCATGATTGGCGACGTAGACCGTGCAGGCATCTACACCTCTCTGATCCGCGAGCAGACGCCGCTCGACTCGATCGACTTCAGCCTCATCCGCGAAAAACCGCAGCTGATGGCATTCTCCCGCGCCGAACGCGCGAAAAAGTTAGGAGGCGCACACTGATGACCACCGTACAGGCAAACCTCACCTATTATCAGCAGCTCAATGAGCAGATCCGCGCGATCGACGATAAGGACATTACGGTTGAAAACGTGATTGGCCAGCGCTATATTGGCTGCGGCTCCGCTGACCACACCATCACCATACATGGTACACCCGGCAACGGCCTCGGCCAGTACCTGAGCGGATCGACCATCGAGGTGTTCGGCAACGCACAGGAAGCCGTTGGCGACACCATGAACCAGGGCGACATCATCATCCACGGCAACGTGGGCGACGCCTGCGGCTATGGTATGCGCGGCGGCCGCATCTTTATCGAGGGCGACTGCGGCTACCGTGGCGGCATCCATATGAAGGCGTACGAGCAGCACTTCCCCGTCATCGTCATTGGTGGCAAAGCCGGCTCCTTCCTCGGGGAATATCAGGCCGGCGGTCTTATCCTTGTCCTCGGGCGCGGGCAGGACGGCGCATACCCCGCGGGAAATTTCTGCGGCACTGGTATGCACGGCGGCAAAATTGTGTTAAGATGTGATCAGGCCCCGGCCGGCCTGCCGCGGCAGGTGCTGGTCAGCCCGGCTTCCCCGGCAGATTTGGACAGCATCGCGCCCTATATTCAGGATTACTGCCGCCATTTCGGCGGAGACGCCGACGCAATGCTGGCGCAGCAATACTATGTATTGTCCCCCAACCCGGAAGCTGGTTACCATCAGCTTTATACCTACGAATCATAAATCCCCTGCAAAAGGAAGAGAGGAGCGCAGCTCTTATGGATACCACCATGCACGAAGTCATACAATTTATAAAGGAGAACGACGTTAAATTCATCCGTCTTGCCTTCTGCGATATCTTCGGCAACCAAAAAAACATTGCCATCATGCCGACCGAGCTGACGCGTGCGTTTGAACACGGCATCCACTTCAATGCGTCCTCGCTGCGCGGCTTTCTCAATGTGGATGCTTCCGACCTGCTGCTGTTTCCCGACCCGGCAACGCTGTCCGTGCTGCCGTGGCGGCCGGCACAAGGACGCGTAGTACGCTTTTATTGCGATATCCGCTATCCGGACGGCACCCCCTTTGAGGGCGACGGCCGCCGCCTGCTCCGCGAGGCCAGCCGCCGCGCAAGGCAGGCCGGCTATTCGATCACCATGGGCACGGCAAGTGAGTTCTACCTGTTTGAGCTGGACGAAAAAGGCCATCCCACCATCATCCCGCACGACCACGGCGAATACTTCGACGTGGCGCCGCTGGACAAGGCGGAAAATGTGCGCCGCCAGATCTGCCTTACGCTGGAGGAAATGAACATCCAGCCCGAATCCTCGCACCACGAGCAAGGCCCCGGCCAGCACGAGGTTGACTTCCGCTATGCGGAGGCACTGGAAGCGGCGGATAATTTCGTCACCTTTAAATGGGTAGTCAAGTCCATGGCGGCGTCAAGCGGCCTGTATGCTTCGTTCCTGCCTAAGCCCCTGCCCAGCATCCCCGGCAGCGGCCTGCACCTGTCTATCTCCATCATGCGAGGGGGCAAAAACCTGTTCCACCCGGGCTTCGACCAGAGTCAGGACGGACGCAGCTTTGTCGCAGGCATTTTGCAGCACGCGGCGGAAATGACCGTGTTCGGCAATCCCCTGACCAATTCATTCCAGCGGCTGGGCGAGTTTGAAGCGCCTAAATATATCACCTGGTCGCACCAGAACCGCGCGCCGCTGATTGCCGTGCCGCTGGCCAACGGCAAGCTGGCCAACCGCATGAAGGTGCGCTCGTTTGACGGCTGCATCAACCCATATATTGTTTTTGCCCTGCTGATTCACGCGGGTCTGGACGGCATCGAGCAGCATCTGCCCCTTGCTCCCGCGTGCAACGAAAACCTGTTCACCGCCTCCGACGCGGTGCGCGCCCAGTATCAGGCGCTGCCGGGTACGCTGTGCGAGGCCATCCGCTGCGCGCAGGACAGCCCCTTCATCGCCCGTCATCTACCGGCCAAAACACGGGAAGCGTTTTTCGCCGCCAAGCAGGTCGAACATGACCGTATCGCATTGGCGGACGACCGTTTTTCCGCCGAGCGCACACTGTATTTCGAGCGATACTAATCCCACGCCCATCCTTGCCCGAAAGGGGGGAAACGCTGTTTGGAACGCATTTTAATCGTTTCCACCACGCCAAAATCCCATGCCATGCTGACACAATTTCTCACCTCCTGCGGTGTGCAGGCGCAAACCGTTGCGGTTTCTTCCGGTTCGGAAGCCCGCCGCGCGCTGGTGGACGGTGATTTTGATCTGGTTTTGGTCAATACGCCGCTGCTGGATGAGTTCGGCCACGAGCTGGCGCAAACTGCTGCCTGCGATACGCTGGCAGGCGTTATCCTGCTGGCCAAAGCTGAAATTGCAGACAGCGTTGCAGAAAAAGTGGAGGACGACGGCGTGTTTGTCATTTCAAAACCGATTTCGCGCACACTGTTTTTACAGGCGCTCCGCATGACGCGCGCTGCGCGTTCCCGCTTAACCGGGCTGCGGAAAGAAAACCGCCGTCTGCAGCAGCGCATTGAGGACATCCGTCTGGTGGACCGCGCCAAATGCCTGCTGATCGAATGCTGTTCGATGAGTGAACCCGAGGCGCACGCCTATATTGAACAGCAGGCCATGTGCCAGCGCCGCACCAAACGGGAAATCGCAGAACACATCATCTCCGGCGGTATGCCGGAATAAGCCTGCTTTTGTGCGATACCGCCCAAAGCATCTGCCCTGCTGCGACAAAAATTTTCCCCTTTTTTTGAAATGAATAGAGAAATTTCCGACGGATTATGATATACTAAATGGTATATGAGCAATCACTCTGTGTACAGCCTGCTCATATGCCATTTTTTGTTTTATCAAGGAGGGAGCCCGCTTGAAGCTGTCCTTCACCAAGATGCACGGCTGCGGCAACAACTACATCTATTTCAACTGTTTTGACCAGACGGTACCCGATCCCGCGTCGCTCTCCGTCCGGCTGAGTGAGC
>CALWEB010000010.1 GCA_944376955.1 uncultured Agathobaculum sp.
CAATACCGGCGCGGAGATAAAGTAGGGCGTGATATCCAGCAGCGCGCAGGCATGGCACGCAGATTTGTGGCACTCGCGGTCGAGCAGCACCGCGCCGCCGCGACCGACTGCGGTCGCCAGCATGGACAGAATGCCCTGCGTCGAGCCGCCAGTCAGGAAAAAACAGTCGGACGCGCCGAAATACCGCGCCGCGGCGACCTCCGCGTCGCGGATCGGGCCGTCGCTCAGGTACAGGTTGCCCGTGCCGTAGGTTTCGGTAAAGTCGATGGCGAACACCTCGGCATAACTGTTGAACAGCGGCTCTCCCTTGTGTCCGGGCATGTGAAAACGCGCGGAATCGCCTGTAGCGAGCAGCTGCAACGCATGGAACAGCGGCGCATTGGTAAACGGCAGAAGCCGGTTGATCTGCCGGTGGCTCAGCTGAGAACGCTGGCCCGGCTGACGGCGCCGGAACATAGCCATCCTCTCCTTTCGCATCGCGCCGTTTTCCACAATCCTGTGCAAAAACGCGCGGCTTTTCTTTCTCATTTCTGCCTTAGTATACCATATCCGGCAAAGCACATGCAATCCAGCTCCGTTTGCGCAAACACTGCACCATCTGTCCATATTGTGCAGACATTCGTCTTTTTGCGACGGAATTTTGGTTTAATTTCCCGTAGTAAATCGTTCTCCCTTATACTATAATGAATATTGCATTCCTATACGGAATAGCACGCTGATTTATTGAAAGGCAGGTAACTATCACTATGGCTGACAATCGTATCTACAATTTCTCCGCTGGCCCCTCCATGCTTCCGGTGCCCGTACTCGAGCGCTGTGCATCCGAAATGCTGAATTACAAGGGCTCAGGCATGTCCGTCATGGAGATGAGTCACCGATCTAAGGTATATGACGGCATCATCAAGGAGACCGAGGCGGCACTGCGGCGCGTGCTCTCCATCCCGGAGAACTACAAGGTCCTGTTCATGCAGGGCGGCGCGACGACCCAGTTCGCTGCCATCCCGATGAACTTGCTCAAGACCGGCAAGGCGGATTACGCCATCACCGGCAACTTCGCCAACAACGCCTACAAGGAAGCCGTGAAGTTCGGTGACATCCATGTGGCGTTCTCCTCCAAGGAGGGCAACTTTGACCGCGTGCCCACCCAGGGCGAGCTGGACATCCGTCCGGACGCGGATTACTTCTACATCTGCGCCAACAACACCATTTACGGCACTGAGTACCAGTACGACCCCGAGACCCCGGCAGGCGTGCCGCTGGTAGCCGATATGTCCTCGAACATCCTCTCCAAGCCGGTGGACGTTTCCAAGTATGGCGTGATCTATGCCGGCGCGCAGAAGAACATGGGCCCCGCAGGCGTCACGGTTGTGATCGTGCGCGAGGATCTGCTGGGCGGCTATCCGCTCGAGAAGTATCCGGTCATGCTCGACTGGAAGACCATGGCCGACAAGGACTCCATGTACAACACGCCCCCCACGTACGGCATCTATGTGCTGGGCCTCGTGCTCGAGTGGGTTGAGCAGATGGGCGGCGTCAAGGTCATGCAGGAGCGCGCCGAGAAGCGCACGAGTATGCTGTATGACTACCTCGACAGCCAGAACTTCTACAAGGCGGTTGCCGAAAAGGCATCCCGCAGCCACATGAATGTCACATTCCGCACCGGTAGCGACGAGCTGGATGCCAAGTTTGCCAAGGAATCTGCGGCAGCCGGCATGTCCAACCTCAAGGGCCACCGTTCGGTTGGCGGTATGCGTGCATCCATCTATAATGCGATGCCGATCGAGGGCGTGGAGTACCTGATTGACTTCATGAAGAAGTTTGCAGCGGAAAACGCGTAAACGCTTATAGGGGGTACCCAGTACCCCCTATATACAAAAATCAGTTCGCGTTTGCTCTCATTTCATCGCCGCACAGCGGCGGAAAGAGGCTAGAGGCCTACGGGCAAACTGATTTTTGATACCCCCGGACACGGCCCAAGGCCGCCGGGTCGAGGGCAAATTTCCAAGGCGCATGTCCTTGGAAATTTGTCATTTTATGTCGCTGCGCTCCCTGTGGGCGTAAGCACAGATTGAAGAGGAGTGCTTCCCATGTACAACGTTAAACTTTACAATAAGATTTCCAAGGTCGGCCTCAACGACCTCGACCCCACCAAGTATACCTGCTCGGAGGACTTTACGGACTACGATGCCGTCCTCGTCCGTTCGGCCAAGCTGCACGACGTGGAGTTCCCGAAAAACCTCAAGTGCATCGCGCGTGCGGGCGCGGGCGTCAATAACATTCCGCTCGACCGCTGCGCACAGGAAGGCATCGTCGTATTCAACACCCCGGGTGCGAACGCCAACGCGGTCAAGGAACTGGTGGTCTGCGCACTGATGCTCGCCTCCCGTAAGATCGTGCAGGGTGCAAACTGGGTAAAGAGCCTCGCCGGCACGCCGGACATCGTCCCTGCCGCGGAAAAGGGCAAGGCAACCTATGCCGGCCCGGAAATCTCCGGCAAAAAGCTGGGTGTCATCGGTCTGGGCGCCATCGG
>CALWEB010000011.1 GCA_944376955.1 uncultured Agathobaculum sp.
ACTGCGGCTTTGGCGTGTTCAAGGGCGCGGTGGAAGCAGGCGGCACGGTGCGTCTGATTAACATCAACGGCTATGCTGATAAGTTCCCGCGCAAGGAGATCGACAAGCTGGCCGATTTCGTCAAGACTTACCGCGCGAAGGGTCTTGCGTGGATGAAGGTTGCCGCCGATGGCTCCATGACTTCGTCTTTTGCCAAGTTCCTGACCGAGGACGAGATCGCCGCGATCAAAGAGCGCGCAGACATGCACGAGAACGATGTGCTGTTTGTCGTGGCGGACGCTTCGGAGGAAACCGCGCTGGTTTCGCTCGGCGCGCTGCGCTGCGAGCTGGCCAAGCGTCTTGGCCTTGCCAAGAAGGACGATTTCAAGCTTCTGTGGGTCACCGAGTTCCCGCAGTTCGAGTACAGCGAGGAAGAGGACCGTCTGGTTGCCAAGCACCATCCGTTTACCGCGCCGATGGACGAGGATATCCCGCTGCTGGATACCGATCCGGCCAAGGTACGCGCCAAGGCATATGATATCATCCTCAATGGCTGTGAGCTGGGCGGCGGTTCGATCCGTATTCACGATCCGGAACTCCAGACCAAGATGTTTGAGGCGCTGGGCTTTACCGAGGAGCGCGCCAAGGAGCAGTTTGGACATCTGATCACCGCATTCTCGTATGGTGCGCCCCCGCACGGCGGTTTGGCGTATGGTCTGGATCGTCTGTGCATGTTGCTGGCGGGACTGGATTCCATCCGCGATGTGATTGCCTTCCCCAAGGTGCAGAACGCGTCCGACCTGATGATGAGCTGCCCGGACACAGTAGATGCCAAGCAGCTGGATGACCTCTCGATTGCGGTGACCCGCGTGGAGAAGGACACGGAAGCGTAAACCAAGCAGAAAAGCCGCTGCGGCACATCCGTAGCGGCTTTCCCGTTTTACAGAAGGAGAAAGGGCAAACGTGCGCCTCAAATGTAAGAAACACGAAAAAAACAGGAAAATTGTAAGTTATGTCATCAATGCTGTGCTGGCGCTGCTGCTCCTGTATGCGGCGCTGTATCTGCTGCGCAAAGGCACCATCCATTACCGGCCGGAAAGCCAGAAGCCCTTATGGGTTCTGGCGGCGCTGCCGTTTTTGCTGCGCCCGCGGCGGCGGGCAAGCGGGCTGGAATTGCTGATACACGACGTATTGGTGCTGCTGTCGGCCAGTTCCTTTGCGCTGATGCTCACCGAGTACGTCGTTAAGGGCGGTATCGTTGTCGGCAATACGGCGATCTGGCAGGGTTATGTATACCATGCGGCGATTTTGGGATTGGTGTATGCGTTTGTCGGCAGTATCCGGTTGAGCGCCTGCATTGGCATGGGACTGACCATGCTGTATGCGCTGATTGATCACTATGTGACCGTGTTCCGCGGCACGCCGGTGCTGCTCAGTGACCTGTTTGCCATCGGCACTGCCAAAAATGTGGCGGCCAATTATTCGGTGCCGGTGGAGTATTCCGTTTTGCAAACGCTGGCGATTGCGGTGCTGTTCTGCGTTGCCGTTTGGCGGATGCGCCGTCAGTCCACCCCGCGCCGTTGGCAGTTTCTGGGCTGTTCTCTGCTGCTGTGCGGCTGGCTGTATGGGTTGGGGTTGGCAGGCAACAGCTTTGGCTTTTGGCAGGGCAATCTGGAGTATAGCGAGTGGTATTATTTCTGCCGCACGGCGGACAACGCCATTGTGGAGCAGCCGGTGGGATATTCCATGGATGCGCTGTCGGAAATTACGCAGAAATATACCGGCGAACCGGGAACCAAGCGTCCCAATATTATCATGATCATGAACGAATCGTTTGCAGACCTGCATGTGGTGGGCGAATTTGAAACCAATGAGGACTACATGCCATATGTGCGCTCGCTGGCGGGGCAGGAGAACACGATTACCGGTAACCTGTTGGTTTCCACCTTTGGCGGCGGTACGGCAACCACCGAATTTGAGGTGCTGACAGGGGATAGCATGGCATTCCTGCCGTTTGGCTCTTCGCCCTATCAGATGTATGTCAAGAGCACGACGCCAGGAATGGTGTCCGGTTTGGCAAACCAAGGCTATCAGACCGCATCACTGCATCCATATCGCGCGACTTCATGGAACCGTCAGCAGGTGTATGAGCGGCTCGGGATCGAAACACAGCTGTACGAGGATGATTTTGATGACGATGCGGAGCGCGTGCGCAGTTTTATCAGCGATAGCGAGGACTATCGAAAAGTAATTGAGGTGTTTGAAAACAAGCAGCCGGATGCGCCGCTATTCCTGTTCAATGTGACGATGCAGAACCACGGTGCCTATGTGCCGGATGACATGGATAATTTCGAACAGACTATCCACCTGACGGGCAAATATGAAGGCAAATATCCCGAGGTGGATGAGTATCTGTCTTTGGTAAAACGCAGCGACGAGGCGGTAAAAGAGCTGATCGATTACTTTTCGGCCGTGGATGAACCGACTGCGATCATCTTTTTTGGAGACCATGAGCCCAATGTGCCGAGCGGCTTCATCGATGACCTGTTGGGCAATACGGATGCGGAACGCAGCCGAGAGCAGAAGCAAAAGAAACTGTCCACGCCGTTTTTCATTTGGGCCAATTATGACATCGAGGAGCAGCAGGGCGTGCAGATCAGTGCCAATTACCTGACGGCATTTGCGCTTGACGCGTTGGGATGTGCTACATCCGGCTATGACCAGCTGCGCCTCTCCGTCCGGGAGCAGGTGCCGTGCATCAACAACTATGGTTATTACATGCAGGATGGAAGCTGGTTTGATTCCACAACCGCAGAGGCGTGTGATGCACTCATCGAATATCGCATGATGCAGTATGCGCAGCTATTTGATATCAAAAAACGGGACGACAGTTGGTACGAACCGTAGAGGAAAACGGTGTTTCGCACAGGATGCGGAACACCGTTTTTGTCCGTTGGACGAAAAAGACGAGGATATCTTTTGGGTATGTAAATGATGTGGAAATGAGTACTTTCTTGTTAAAATAAAAAAATTTTAGTGCGAATTTGACAAAAAAGAAAAAAGGATTATGTGCAATCGAACAAAGTGCTGGAAATATTGGAAAAATGTTTTGCCAATGCTGGAACATGGTGCTACAATGGATGACGGAAAAGGAGGATGCGGTAGCCGCATACGTCAGGATCTTCGGTGCAAACTGGTGGTCTGTTTTTTTACGGTGTTTGCGTGCGCGCGCCCGCAAAACATCTGTTTCGCACAACTGGGGATGTGCGGGGCAAATCAATCCTCCCGATCAAGGAAAGAAAGAAAACAAGAAGGGGAGAAAAACATGCAGTTTTTTAATTCCTTGGCGTTCACCGCGATCACCTTCGTGGCGTTCACGGCGCTCGTCGCAATCATCTCCTGGTGGAAAACCCGTGGAGATGATCTGGATACGCAGGACGGCTATTATCTGGCCGGCCGCGGTCTGACCGGCCCGGTTATTGCCGGTTCGTTGCTAATGACCAACCTGTCTGCTGAACAGCTGGTCGGCAACAACGGTCAGGCAGTTCGTGTTGGTATGAGTACGATGGGCTGGGAAGTTACCTCGGCCATTGCGCTGGTTATTCTGGCATTCGTGCTGATGCCGAAGTACTTACAGACCGGTCTGACGACCGTGCCGCAGTTCTTTGAAGAGCGCTATGATGCGGGCAGCCGTCGTCTGGTTTCGATCATCGTTCTGCTCAGCTATGTTGTTATTATGCTGCCGAACATCCTGTATGCCGGCGCTGAGGTATTTGTCAACATCTTCGGTCTGGACAAGGTGCTGGGTATTTCTTATTTTGCCGCGATTGCCATTGTGTGTGTGGCGACTGCAATTGTCGGTTCGATTTACGCGATTTTCGGCGGCCTGAAGGCGATTGCGCTGTCCGACTCGATCAACGGCCTGGGACTGATCGTCGGCGGCCTGCTGGTGCCGATCTTTGGCTTGATGTTCCTGTCCGGCCAGCTCGGCGGCGACGGCAGCTTCCTGGATGGCTTCGATAAGTTCCTGCACACCGATCCGGTTTATCTGAACTCCATCAATGAAGTGAATTCTCCCGAACCGTGGCTCCCGTGGCCGCTGCTGCTGACCGGCCTGCTGGTCAACAACATGTACTACTGGGCGACCAACCAGTCCATCATTCAGCGTACCTTCGGTGCAAAGAACCTGAAGGAAGCGCAGAAGGGCGCTGTGTTTGCGGGCTTCCTCAAGATCATGACGCCGCTGATCATTGTTGTGCCGGGCGTTATCTGCGCACTGGCTTATCCGGGTCAGGATTGGGGCAATGGTAACTCGGCTTACCCGATGCTGGTATCCGAGGTTATGCCGAAGCCGGTACTGGGCTTCTTCGCAGCCGTTATGTTCGGCGCGATCCTGTCTTCCTTCAACTCAGTTCTGAACTCTGCTTCGACCATTTACGCGCTGGACATTCACCGTCCGATCTTCAACCCGACTGCTTCTGACGCGCACATGGTTAAGGTTGGCCAGAACTTTGGCACGATCGTTGCGATTGTTTCCACCATCATGAGCCCGTTCATGCTGTACATGACCGGTATCACCACGTTTGTTAACTCGGCGTTCGCCGCGTTCAATACGCCGATCTTTGTCTGCCTGCTGTGCGGCTTCTTCTGGAAGAAGGTTCCGTCCATCGCAGCCAAGATCATCATTCCGGTGCACGTTGTGCTGTACTTCCTGCTGCAGTTCGTCTTGCGTGACATCATCCCGGCGCTGAACGATATCCACTATCTGTACTTCACCGCGATTCTGTTCGTATTTGATATGCTGCTGATGTGGGTGATCGTCAAGAAGAACCCGCGTCCGGAAGATTTTGTCCTGCATGATGCCAAGGCGGTCGATATGACGCCGTGGAAGAATGGCAAGATCTGGGCGACAGTTACGCTGCTGATCATGGTCTTGGCGTATGTGATCTTCTCGCCCCTTGGCTTTGGCAAGAGCGATACGTCCACCTTTGAACGCTATCAGGCCAATCAGGCATCTGCCTCGGTGACCGAGACCGTGCAGCAATAAATCATAAGCAACATGGAAAGGGGCTGCCTGTGGGGCAGCCCCTTTTGTTCCATAGGACGGGAAAGCGCTTTGCAGCACGGAACGGATATGGTAAAATAGGATTTACGAGAAGGAGGTTTGCTTAATATGAAAGACTTATACAAAGGCTTGGGTCATGTTGCCATTTACACGGCAGACATGGAAGAAAGCATTGCATTTTATGAAAAGATCGGCGGCAGCGTATACAAGCGCGACGGTGTGCAGACACCGGAAGGGGAAAAGAAACTCACGCTGGTGGAATTTGGCGGTTTCCTGCTGGAACTGATTGAACCGCCGGCGGGCGAACTGGTTCCCGCAGGGGAGGGCAGCATCCCGCACTTTGCAGTCTATGTGGACGATCTGGACAAGGCTGCGGCTGCAATTAAGGCAGTGGGTGTGATTTCGTTTATGACGCCGGAGAAAAAGGTGATGCCGGAAACCTTCGGCGGCTTGCAGAACTGGTTTTTTACCGGCCCGTCGGGCGAACAGATCGAATTGCTGCAAATGTTTTAAGGCGGCTGCCGTGACGCAAGCGGCGCCGTGTTTCGCTTCCTGCCATATAAGAAGGGCGCGTTGCAGAAATGAAATCTGCAGCGCGCCCTTTTATGCGCCGTCCAAAGGAGTATGTAGCCGATAGGTTGTGGAAAAACAAGCGTTTGGGGAAGGAAAAAGGCATGGCAAAGCAGACGC
>CALWEB010000012.1 GCA_944376955.1 uncultured Agathobaculum sp.
GCAGGGGTCGGTTGCGCGCAGCAGGCGGTCGGAGTATTCGCTCAAGACGCTGCGGCTGAGCCGCGCCCAGGTTGAAAACGGAAAGCAGCCGTTGTCCACAATGTTGGTGCGGAAGTCATAGGGGCAGTCATCCGAGAGCGTGGGCTGCGGGTGGACAGCCGCGCGGGGTGTCTGTGCCTGCGCGGGTACTGCCAGCTGTCGCTGCACGAAGTAGCCGCGCCGCGGTTCGGAGGCGATGTAGCCCTCAGCCAGCAGCTGGCCGTAGGCGGTCTCGACCGTGATCTGGCTGACATGCAGGTTGGCGGCCAGCTGCCGCTTGCTGGGCAGCCGGTCACCGCCCGCCAGCGCGCCCGACATGATATCCGCACGCACCGCGCGGTAGAGCTGCTCATACAGCGGTTGATGGCTGTCTGGATCCAGATGATAGGTGAGCATGGGATGGCCTCCTCGGTAATACACGCCTGCAAGAAGAAAAAACCCTCCAAACTGGCATTGCTGTTTTTAGCATACCAGCATGGAGGGGTAATGTCAAATCAAACCGAGCGTGCGCAGGATAAACAGGGTCGCTGTCAACGTCACAGCACTCAGTGCCGTGCTGAGTACGACGATGGATGCCGCCAGCACATGGTCGCCGCCCATGTTTTTGGCCATCACATAACCGGAAACCGTGCTCGGTGCGCCACACAGGATGACGAGCGCCACCATCGCCTGATCGCGAAAGCCCATCAATGCGGCGATGGGCAGGAAGATGACCGGCAGCAAAATGAGCTTGATAAACGTCGCGGCACAGGTTGGGGCGAGCTTTTTGATCGCTTTCGCGCCCTCAAAGCCCGCGCCGATGCTAATCAGGGCAACCGGGGTCGCGCAGGCCGAGAGCATGTCCAGCCCTTTGGCCAACATAGGCGGGAAATCCACCTGCAACAGCGAAAACGGCAGGCCGGCCAGAATGCCGAGGATGATCGGGTTGGTGAGGATGCCGCCCAGCGTGCGCGAGACAATGCCGTGGTGTTGGGCGTTTTTGGCGTCCGGCGCGGTGACGGTCAGAACCAGTACTGAGAAGATGTTATACAGCGGCACGCTTGCCACGATCATCAGCGGCACCAGCCCCGCGTCGCCGTACAGGTTCTGCACGAACGCCACGCCCAGAATCGCCTGCGAACCGCGGAACGCGCCTTGCGTGAACGCACCGACCATGCTTTTATCCGGCAGCAGCTTTGCCGCGCCCAGCCAGATGGCGAAAAAGTAAACGGTTGTCACGCCTGCGCAGAACAGGAAAAAGCGCAGGTCAAACTGTTCGGTGATGCGCCCTGCCGCAATGTCGCGGAACAGCAGGACAGGCAGCAGCACCTTGAAGGACAGCCGGTCGAGGTCGGCCAGCGTCTGCGGTGCAAAAAAATGCCGGCCGCGCAGCACGCGGCCGAGTAAAATGATCGCAAAGATCGGAACGGTTGCGTTGAGACAGAAGATCAGGTTATCCGTTGCATTCCCCTCCAGCCGCGGACTCCTCCTGTCGGAAGAAGTCCTGCAATTTCTCTAAACTTTGTGCCAGTACCGCAGCCTGCTCGGATGACAGCGCTTCCATCACGGACGCAATCATGCGTTCGTGGAAGGCTTTGTGGTATTCATAGGCGGCACGACCCTTGGGCGTGAGCGTGATATGGACCACGCGCCGATCTGTGCTGCTGCGGGCGCGGCTGACCAGCTCCTTGGCTTCCAGTTTGTCGCAGGCGACGGTCAGGGTCGCCAGCGTGACGCCGATGGACTTTGCCACCTCACTCATGCGCACCGGTTCCATCGCGCCAATCTTTTCGATGATATGGATTTCCGTGATCGAGATGGCGCTGCCTAGGCCGCCCGCCATGGCGCGTTCTTCGATCTTGTTAATGCGGCCGAATACATCGACCAGAAAGGAGTTGAGTTGTTCCGCGCTGGCCATATCCGCACCGCCTTTCCAATAATTCGTTAAGCTAACCTAAATATTAGCATAGCTAAACGAAAAAAGCAACAGGGGACCGTGATGCGCCGCTGTGGATGCTGTTTGGCTTTTTCTGTTGAGTGCGGCGGCAATCCGTTGTATAATAAAGAAAACAAATGTTCTATGAAAGGGTGAGGGTATGCTGGATTTGCTGCAAGGGCTGAACCGCGCCCAGCGGGAGGCGGTCACCACAACAGAAGGATTTGTGCGCGTGATTGCCGGGGCAGGTTCGGGCAAGACCCGTGCGCTGACCCATCGGTTTGCTTATCTGGTCAATGAGCTGGGTATCCTGCCGGGGAACATCCTGTGCGTCACCTTTACCAATAAAGCGGCGGCCGAGATGCGGCAGCGCATCCATCAGTTGAACGGTGACAACGACACCGGTTGGATTAACACCTTTCACGGCTTCTGCGTTTCGGTTTTGCAGGAGGACAGCCATGCGGTGCAATACCCCAAAAGTTTTCTGGTGTTGGACAATGCGGATATCGACGCGATGCTGCAGCTGATTTACGAAGAGCGCGGGCTTACGCTGCGCAACATGACGTTTTCCGCTGCGCGGGATATGATCGAGATCCGAAAGCTGTTCAAGGATCCCCAATATTATGAGGACATGATCACTCTGCCGCTGGATACCCTGCGGGAGAAGTATGAACAGGCGACCTCGGCCTCGGATATCATTTTCTACGGCTACCTGTATCAGGAGGAAAAGTGCTTCGGGCTGGATTATAACGATCTGATCAAGTTTTCGCTGTATATTTTCCGTGAGCATGAGGACATCCGGCGTAAGTGGCAGCAGCGGCTGGAATATATCATGATCGACGAGTTTCAGGACATCGACCAGCTGCAATATGAGCTGATGGAGGTGCTTTGCGGGTATCACAAAAACTTGTTCATCGTGGGCGATCCCGACCAGACAATCTACACTTGGCGCGGCGCCAATGTGAAATACCTGTTGGACTTTGACAAGGCGTTCCCGGGCACCCAGACCATCATGATGATGCAGAATTACCGCTCCACGCCGGAAATTCTGGCAGCGGCCAATGCGCTGATCGACAAAAACCACTGCCGCATGAAAAAAGAGTTGCTGGCCACGCTGCCGGACGGCGCGCCGGTTCTGTGCCACTTTGCCAAAACGCAGGAGGAAGAAGCAGCATGGATGGCCGGGGAGATGCAGCGCCTGCATGGGGAAGGGGTCGCTTACCGGGATATGGCGGTGCTGTACCGGGCGCATTATGTGACGCGCGCGGTGGAGGAAGTGCTGCTGCGCGAAAAAATTCCGTATACGATTTACAGCGGTGTGCCGTTTTTCGGACGCATGGAGATCAAGGACGCCCTCAGCTATCTGCGCATGATCGTCTATCAGGATGATTTGTCATTTCGGCGCATTGTCAACGTCCCCAAACGCAATCTGGGAAAGCGGCGCATGGCCTTCTTGGAGGAGTACGCGGCGCAGCATGGCTGCACGCTCTATCGCGCCTTGCAGGATAATGCGGAAGACGCACTGTTCAAAGGCACGCGGGCGCGGCAGTTTTTGTCGCTCATCCAGTCCTTTGCGGAAGACAGCGTGGGGAGGCCGGTGTCCGAGGTGCTGTCGGCCATTCTCAACGCAAGCGGCTATGAGGCTATGCTGCGCACGGAGGGCAGTCAGGAGCGGCTGGACAATCTGGCGGAACTCAAGCAGTCGGTTTACCTGTATGAAACCACCTGCGGGGAGGAGTGTACGCTGGAATATTATCTGGCGCATGTTGCGCTGCTGACCAACAGCGATACGGCGGAGCAGGGGGACAAGGTGAGGCTGATGACCGTACACGCCGCCAAGGGCTTGGAATTTCCCTGCGTGTTTTTGTGCGGCATGAACGAGGGGATTTTCCCTTCGCGCAAAGTGCGCACGCTGCCCGGGATGGAGGAGGAACGCCGTCTGGCGTTCGTGGCGCTGACGCGCGCGGAACGGCGACTGTATCTTTCCGAAGCGGACGGGCGCAACTTCGACGGCTCACCGCGGTATCCGTCGCGGTTTGTGCTGGATATCGGCCGGGAGCGGCTGTCCTTCACCGCGCCGCCGCAGGAAGGGCTGATCCGCGAGGCGGAGGAGTATATTTCCAGCACCCAGCGCTTTTTCCCGGCGCAGGACAGCGATGTGGTGTTCCCTGTTGGCCAACGGGTCAAGCATTTGATGTTTGGGCCGGGCACGGTGCTGGAAGTGGATCGGGACAACGGGGCGCATCTGGTGCAGTTTGACGATATGCCCACTCCGCGGAAAATCTCCTTCCGGGCAAAACTGGAACGGTGCTGATAGGGGTTGCAGGCTAACACAAAACGAGAGGGGAATCGGAACAGATTCCCCTCTCGTTTTGTGGATTGGTTATTTTCCGGCCGTTTTTTGTTTGGCGGACGCAGCGGCGTTCGCAATTTCATACCGTCGGTTGCGCAGCCAAAGGATGGCGTCAGCCGATACCATCAGGACATTGAGCAGGTAGAGAAAAAGGACTGCGTCAAAATGGTAGAGCAGTTTATTGGCGATTCCGGCCAGATAGCCCAGAATGAGTACCAGAAGGAAAAACAGGCTTTTCCCCTGCGTGGAGCGGGATTTCCAGGAGCGCACGATGGAAAAGGGCCATGCCGCCCCAAAGCACAGCAGCATCAGTGCTTCCAGACCGCTCAACTGCGGTACACTCCCTTGATGGTGGCCTGATCCAGAATGTGGCCTTCCATCTGGCGGAACATCTCATGGAACCAGAAGCCGTCCTGTAAATCAAGCAAGGAGTCCAGCGCATAGACATGCAGTTCATAGGTGTGCGGCTCGTTCGGGGGCGCCATGCCGCCATAGCAGGCCGAGAGCGCGGGGCTCTGCTGTCCACCCTGGATGCTTACCCAGCTGTTGAGCCCCTGCACAAAATCGGCATTGGTCTGGCTGTCGTTTTCCTCCAGCTTGGTGCGGGTGATGTTGGCTGCTACCCAGTGGATCCACGAAAAGCCGCCGCTGACAGGGCACGCATCCTTATCTTCCAGAAAGAGGGCAAAACTCTTGGCGCCCTCGGGTGCTTCCAGAATTTCCAGCGGCAGGGAATAGGTGGGGATGCCGTTTTCGTTATGGTGATCGCCGTGCTTGCCGAAGCGATCCTCGATGATTCCGTTTACAATACCATGACTGATAACCTTCATGGGAAAACCTCCTTATGATGTTTGACAGGGCTATCATAACAGGGTTTTCCCAAAAGGTAAATTACCCACTTTTTTGTGGGTATGCGCTTACAGCAGGCCCCGTTCCCGGAGCGGGTCTTCCATCCCGTGGCGCATCATGTAGTCAATGCCGATTTCCTGCATGATCTTGAGTGCCGCCAGGATTTGTTCCCCTTGCGGATGGGTCAGATAGTATTCCGTTTTGAGTGGGTAGCCGTCGGACACCTGCTTTGCCACAAAGCCGAAAGCGGTCAGTTCCTTCAGGTGCTCCAGCAGCATTTTCTGGGTGATGCCTTCGATATCACGCTCTAACTGCGCCAAAGTGGTTTTCCCAAAGCGCAGACGCCACAAAATGATGGGTTTCCATTTTCCTTTGATCATGTCGTGTACCAGTTCCAGCGGACAGGTATAGGTTTCGCGCAGTTTCACAGGGGTTCCCTCCTTTGGTCGATCGACGGATAGAATGTGCTTGTGGTGGCAGCGTTAAAACGCTAGCTGGTCTGGGGGAATCCGGTCTTGTTCGGTGACCGCACGGATGGGACGGCAGGGCGTCCCTACGGCAACCACCCCGGCTGGGATGTCGCGCACGACGACGCTGCCTGCCCCGATGACCGAGCCTTTTCCAATGGTGACGCCGCCGCAGACCACTGCGTTGGCGCCGATCCAGACATTCTCCTCCAAGCGGATGGGTTTGGAGGTGCTGATCCCTTCGGAGCGCTGCATGGGGTCGATGGAATGACCGGCGCAGCTGAGACATACGCCCGGGGCGATGAATGCGCCGGCGCCAATGTGGACAGGCGAGGTATCCAGAATCACGCAGTTGTAATTGATGACCGCAAGGCCGTAGGTGTGGATGTTAAAGCCGTAGTCGCAGTGAAAACTGGGCTCGATAAAGGTCAGCGGGTGGCAGGTGCCGAACAACTCGGACAGGATAGCCTGCCGCGCCTGCTTTTGGTCGGGGGCGGAGCGGTTATATTCCCAGCACAGCCGCTGCGCCTTTTCTTTCAGTTCCGGCGGGATGGCGCGGTTCTGTGCCATATATCCCGCGGGAGATTGCAAAATATCGCGTATTTCCATTTTGATTTCTTCCTTTTATGGGATTTTGGAAAGCGTAGATAGCCCTTTGGGGTAAAACAAAAACCGACTTGCCAAAACAAGTCGGTTTTTACTGGTGGAGACGGTGAGGATCGAACTCATGACCTCCACACTGCCAGTGTGGCGCTCTCCCAGCTGAGCTACGCCCCCATCAAAAAGTTCTGTCGGCAGGTTCTGACGACAAAATATATTATACTCATATTTGTAGCCTCTGTCAAGGAAAAATTCAAATATCCTGCAAGGTTCTGCGTGTTT
>CALWEB010000013.1 GCA_944376955.1 uncultured Agathobaculum sp.
CCACACCAACCGCGCGGTACGGCAGCAGTCCAAACCGGCCTGCCGTTTCCGGCGGCAGTGCGGCTAGGCGGCCAGCGGCATCTTTCACCCCTGCCCACGCCTGCCGAACCCCCGCATCCAACAAGCAATTTGCCGTCTCCTGCCCCAGCACCAGAACCGGACGCCCGGACACCGGCTCGGTCAGACCGTTTCCCGTGTCGTGCAGCAAGCGCACCTCGTGTTCGCGTCCGTCAAAGCGGATGGTCAGCCGTTCGACCTCACGGCGCAGAGGGCCGTGCCGTGCATCACCGCGCAGCAGCACACCGCTGAGCGCATAGCCTACCGCAGCAGCCAGCAACAGCATCCGGAACGGTACAGAGATGTAATATCCTGCGCCGTGCAGCAACCGCCGTCCAGTCGCCGCTCCCAGCGCGGCTGCGAACCCGACAAAGGATGCCGCCACCACAAAATACAGTGCGCACACCCGTCCAAATGCCGGTTTTCCACCGAATGCCGTGGCGCACAGGCCAACTCCTGCGAGCAGCCGCACCGGCAACGCCGCCATCCATGGCACAACCGCTGCCAGCACTGCGTATGCTCCGCCAAAGGCAGCCGCCAACAGCAACCGGACGCGTCGGGTGCGCACGCCGCCGAGCGCCGCAGCAGCCAGCAGGGTTGCGCCGTCCATCAGTGCATTGACCGCGAACAGCACATCCAGATATACAACCATAGACCACCTCCGCCGACCTTCATCTTATCACAGAATGCGCACAATATTTGCCGAATGCGCACCCCGCCGCACATGCAAAAAGGCCGCACATCGGATTCGTCCGATGCGCGGCCTTGGTAAGCCGTCTTTAGTTCTTCAAACTCTGGATGGGTGCAGGGATACGTCCGCCGCGATGGATAAACTTCGCGGGAGAGCCGGTTGCAATCGGCATGATGGGTGCCGAACCCAGCAGGCCGCCAAATTCCACCATATCGCCCACCTTTTTGCCGATGGCCGGGATGACACGGACAGCAGTTGTCTTGGAGTTGACTACGCCGATGGCAATTTCATCCGCAATCAGACCGGAGATAACCTCTGCGGTAGTGTCGCCCGGGACAGCCACCATGTCGATACCAACCGAGCAGACCGCTGTCATCGCTTCGAGCTTCTCGAGCGTCAATGCACCCGAAGCCGCCGCAGCGATCATGCCCTCATCCTCGGAAACCGGGATAAACGCGCCGGACAGGCCGCCAACCGACGAGGACGCCATAACGCCGCCCTTTTTGACCGCGTCGTTGAGCATGGCGAGGATCGCGGTCGTGCCACAGCCACCGCAGACCTCCAGACCGACCTCCTCCAGAATACGCGCGACCGAGTCACCGATCGCCGGCGTCGGCGCAAGCGACAGATCGACGATACCAAACGGCACGCCCAGACGCTCGCTGGCAATCGCGCCGACCAGCTGACCCATACGCGTAATCTTGAACGCGGTCTTTTTGATCACTTCAGCCACCTCGTTGATCGAGCAGTCGCCTGCGCGGCGAATGGCCGACTGCACCACGCCCGGGCCGGAAACGCCGACATTGATCACGGTCTCCGGCTCACCGATGCCGTGGAATGCGCCCGCCATAAACGGGTTGTCGTCCACCGCATTGGCAAATACGACCAGCTTGGAACAACCCATCGAGTCATTATCCTTGGTCAGTTCTGCCGTCTGCTTAATGATGCGGCCCATCAGGCCGATGGCATCCAGATTGACGCCTGCCTTGGTGGATGCAACATTGACCGAAGAGCAAACCAGATTGGTTTCAGCCAGCGCCTCAGGGATCGAGTTAATCAGAATTTCGTCGCCCTTGGCAAAACCCTTCTGCACAAGCGCGGAAAAACCGCCGACAAAGTTGACGCCGGTCGCACTCGCCGCGCGGTCCAGCGCCTTGGCAAGCGGCACATAGCTGTTTGCGGTCGTCACCGCACCAATCATAGCGATCGGCGTGACCGAAATACGCTTATTGATGATCGGAATACCCAGCTCACGCTCGATCTGCTCACCAGTCGAAACAAGCTTCTCCGCGCGGCGGGTAATCTTGTCATACACCTTATCCGCAAGTACGTTGATATCGTCGCTGGCCAGATCGCGCAGCGAAATTCCCATCGTAATTGTACGGATATCAAGGTGTTCTTCCTCGATCATCTTGATGGTTTCCAGAATGTCCTTGGTATTGATCATTGACATCAGCGGCACCTCAAATCTTGTGCATCGCGTCGAAGATGTCCTCGTGCATGGTATGGATCTTCATGCCGAGCTCGTCGCCGTCCCGATCGAGTACATCTGCAAGCTGAGTAAAATCCACGGTACACTTGTCAATATTGACCAGCATCACCATGGCGAACATATCATCCATGACGTTCTGCGAGATATCGACGATATTGACCCCATGCTGATAAAGCGTTTCCGAGATCTTGGCGATGATGCCGGTGCGGTCCTTACCGACCACCGTGATGACTGCGCGCATATTTTTTCCTCCGATTTATATTTATTTTTAGGATAACAAACTGTCAACCGGCATTTTACCGGAATGCTGGCGGTGCAGATGACTCTATCTGCTCCTGACCCGCCTCGACGATGGTATTGATGATGCTGTTGGACACCAGAAAACCTTTTTCCGTCAAATACCAGCGGGTCCCCTGATGGGCGACCAGTTCCTGTCCCATCAGACTGCGGAACGCCTCCTCGTAAGGCGTTGAATCAATATTGTAACGCTTCTCCAGATCGATAAAATCCACACCCTCCGCCGTGCGCAGGCGAACCATCAGGTATTCACCCTGCCGCTGGAAGGTTGGCACTTCGTCCTCATCCTGTACGATATCCTCACCGTTTATGTACGCCTTGATATCCCGTGCAAACGCAAACCGACGGCCGTTCATAAACGAATGGGCGCCCGGACCGAGGCCCAAATACTCGGACAAATCCCAATACTTGAGATTGTGCCGCGAACGGAAGCCCGGCTTTGCGAAATTCGAGATCTCATAATGCTCAAACCCGTTCTTGCGCAGCAGCTCACACATGGCCAGATAAGTGTCCGCCTGTGCATCGTCGTCCGGCAAAACGGGATTCTCCCGCCCCATCGGGGTGGCGGGTTCGAGCTTGAGCCCGTAACACGACAAGTGTTTCGGCCCCAGCGCAAGACACTGCTCGACCGAGTCGAGGAACTTCTCCTGCGTTTGGTCTGGTAGGCCGTACATCAGATCGAGGCTGATGTTGTCAAAACCCTTTTCCCGAGCTAGGTCAACCGCATCTTTCGCCTGCTGGAACGTGTGAATGCGCCCGATGCGTTTCAGTTCGTCCTCCTGCGCGGACTGCACACCGAAGGACAGGCGGTTTACTCCCTGCTTCTTCATCATTTCCAGCACCTTTTTGTCAGTGCTTTCCG
>CALWEB010000014.1 GCA_944376955.1 uncultured Agathobaculum sp.
TTGCTGCGGCGTTGAGCGCCATGCCGCCCCAGCCGCAGATGCCGATGATGCCGATGCGCTCGGGGTCTACATTCCCCTGTACGGAGAGAAAATCGACTGCTGCCTGGAAGTCTTCGGTGTTGATGTCCGGCGAGGCAACGTTGCGCGGGAATCCGCCGCTTTCACCGGTGAACGAGGGATCAAAGGCGATGGTCAAAAAGCCTTTTTCCGCCATTTTCTGCGCGTACAGGCCGGAAGCCTGTTCCTTCACTGCCCCAAACGGGCCGCTGACCGCAATCGCGGGCAGCGGGCCGCTCGCGTTGCATGGCTCGTAGAGATCAGCCGCCAGGGTGACGCCGTAACGGTTATAAAAGGTAACTTTTCGGTGATTGACCTGTTCGCTTTGCGGGAATGTCTTGTCCCACTCCGTACCCAATTGCAGATTTTCCATGTTTGCTGCTCCTTTTCCGTTGACTTGGTTCTTGTTGTATGATACGATCATTGTAATACCTAAACCTGACTTTAGGTCAAGATGTTTTTTCGGAAAGGTGCGAAAAAGGATGTATACGATTGGTGAGGTATCCAAGCTGTTTGATCTTCCGGTTTCGACGCTGCGGTACTATGATAAAGAGGGATTATTCCCCGGGATGCGTCGGGAGTCCGGCATCCGGAAGTTCAGCGAAAAGGAAATTGATGCACTGCGTGTGATCGAGTGCCTGAAAAAATCCGGTTTGGAGATCAGAGACATCAAGCAGTTTATGAAATGGTGTGTGGAGGGCAGTAGCACCTATCCGGAGCGGCTGGAGTTGTTCCGGCGGCAGAAGCAAAGCGTGGAGGAGGAACTCAATCGCCTGCATCGGGTGCTGGCGATGCTGCGGTTCAAATGCTGGTATTATGAACAGGCGATACAGGACGGAAATGAGGAACGGCTGCGCGTATTAACGCCCGAGGAAATGCCGGAGGACATCCGAAGCGCCTATGAGCAATCCCATCCCGCGCTCGATGCAGGAACGCGATAAAACTGGGAGAATGGCAGGCAAAACAGCGCTGCAAAACGCATCAGGCAATATGGAAAAAACGCGTACAGCCGGTAGTTTCCTACCGGCTGTACGCGTATCTATGATAGTATAAAAGGGAATAGAATGAGGGGTCAAAAATTTATACGTTCGTGCTGTCCGCCATCTTGCGATATTTCTCGTAACGTGCCTTGATATCGCAGATTGCCTTCTCGTAAAGGGCGTCCGCACGGTCGGGGAAGTTGTTCTTGAGCGATGCGAAGCGGTTCTCCCCCATCAGATAATCCATCAGTTTGCTGGTATCCGGTTCGGGAGAATCTAGCTGGAAGGGATTGAGACCCTGTGCGGTACGGCGCGGGTCGTACCGGTACAGCTGCCAGTATCCGCATTCGACGGCCTTTTTCATCTCGGTCTGCGTGCAGCTCATGCCTGCCTTGATATGCTGTTCGAGGCACGGGCAATAGCAGATGATGAGCGACGGGCCCGGATAAGCCTCCGCCTCGCGGATGGCTTTGAGCGTCTGCGCCTGATCGTAGCCGATTGCTACCTGCGCAACGTAAACATAGCCGTAGTTCATAAAGATAGCGCCGAGATCCTTTTTGGCGATCTGCTTGCCGCCCGAGGCAAATTTCGCAACTGCAGCGGTCGGCGTTGCCTTGGAGGACTGGCCGCCGGTGTTGGAGTACACTTCGGTATCCAATACCATCAGGTTGACGTCCTGATTCTGTGCAAGGACATGGTCGATACCGCCAAAGCCGATATCGTAAGCCCAGCCGTCGCCGCCGATGGCCCAAATGGATTTTTTCGATAGATATTCCTTGTTTTCCAGAACAAACGCCACATCAGCCGTCTTTTCGGCTGGTTCGAGCGCTGCAATCAGCGCATCGGAAACCGCGCGGGACTGCTCCCGGTCGTTCCAGTTGGCCAGATAAGCGTCGATCGCGTCCACCGCAACGCCCGCTTCGCGCAGAGATTCCAGACGCAGGAGGATTTCCTTCCGGATGGCATCCTGCGCGTGGAAGAAGCCGTAAGCAAATTCTGCATTGTCCTCAAACAGGGAGTGTTCCCAAGCCGGGCCAAAGCCGCGCTGGTCCTTGCAGTATGGCAGGATGGGGGCGCCGCCGCTGTATGCGGACGAGCAGCCCGCTGCATTGCCGATGTACATATGGTCGCCCACTAGCTGGCTGACCAGCTTGATGTAAGTGGTTTCGGCACAGCCGGCGCAGGCAGCGGAGAACTGGAAATACGGTTTTGCAAACTGGATGGACTTCATGTTCTTGTCACTGATGACATCCGGCTTGAGATAGCGTTCATTCATGGCAACAGCATCAAAGTTATGCTGTTCTTCCTTCATTTCTTCAAACGGCGTCATGGTCAATGCGCCCTCTACCGGGCAGGCTGTCAGGCAGACGCCGCAGCCCAGACAGTCATACGGGGAAATCTGCATCCGGTAGGCATACGACGGCGCATCCTTGCCCAGACCCTTGGCCGGGACGGTCTGGAACGAAGCCGGTACCTCTGCTTTTTCTGCGTCGGTCAGCAGAACCGGACGGATAGCCGCGTGCGGGCAGGTGGCCGCGCAGCGGTTGCACTGTGCGCACTTGTCGCCATCCCACTTGGGTACCTTGGTGGCTACGCCGCGCTTGGCATAGGCCGAAGTGCCGTTTTCCCAAGTCCCGTCCAGCACGCCGTGCTTCTGGAACACCGAAACCGGCAGCTTGTCGCCCTGCTGGCGATCCATCGGCAGTACGATATCTTTGACAAAGGGCGTGGCCTCGATTTCCGGTGCCGGGGCATCCACTGCATCTGCCCAGCTTGCCGGGATTTCCACCGGGACGGCTGCGCTGATGCCGACATCAACTGCCTGATTGTTCAGATCAACAATTTTCTGCCCTGCCTTCTTGAAGTAAGAATTATAGTTGTTCTTCTTCATATCCTCCACCGCAACATCCAGCGGGATGACCTTGGTCAGGGCAAAGAAGGCCGCTTGCAGGATGCTGTTGGTGCGCTTGCCCAGACCGATCTCGGCGGCAAGCTTGGCAGCGTCGATGATGTAAAACTGCGCATGTTTGCGGCACAGGTCGCGCTTGACCTTGGCCGGCAGGCGGGTTTCCAATTCTTCCAAGCTCCACGGGCAGTTGAGCAGGTAGATGCCGCCCTCCTTGAGATCCTCGGTACCGCACGCCAATATCGGCCGCTTTGAGCGTGCCGCCGGCCTCCTGAATAATCACCTGCCGGATCGGCTTGTTGGTGCGCTCCTGAATGGCTTTGACAACCAGATCCATCTGGCAGTTCTCGCATCCGAGCGATACGACAACCGTTGCGTAAATATTCGGATTTGCGGCATACCCTGCCATCACATCCATGGTATACTGTTGGTCGGAGGCAACCTGCGAACAGCCAAGCTGGTTGTTAAAAGTGACCGCGCCTTCCACCTGCTGGGCGATAATGCGGGCGGTATCCGAAGCACAGACACTGGCGGGCAGGATCAGTACCTTATTGCGCACGCCCACACGGCCATCCGGCCGCTGATATCCATAAAAAGTCATGTCTGTCCTCCTATTCTTTTTCTTCCGGGTTTTCCCGGCGGCCTTCCACATTGTGTACATGGACATGCTCACCGGCATGGATGTCGCAGACCGCGACGCCGATATGTTCCCCATACTTGACGACCGGTTCTCCGCACGCGATATCCCGGATGGCCAGCTTATGATAAATGGTAATATCGCTGCGCGCTGTCAGTGTTTTTTCCGCACCATCGCAAAGATAGGTAACGGTATCGCCTTTGGAGATTGGTTCAATGGCGACCGCAACATTATCCTTGCTGTCAATGATCATGGCGTTACACATGCGCTCCACTCCTTTTCACGGCTGTGATTGTCTGTTGGTAAAGGGGATCTGGGCATACGCCAACTTTGCACCAGACCTGCAATCTTCGCGTCCCTTTTTCGATTGTACCGGATCACTGTTTGTTCGTAATTAAGAATCATATTCTTAATTACGAATCCATGTACTGATTATAACACCATAGCACCAATCTGTCAAATTGAATTTGGGATATCTTTTGACAGATTTCACAAAAACAAACCCAGAAATTTCCGATTATATTACTGGGAGATACAGCCGGAATGCTGTATGGATGGCAACGCCTGTTATCCGGCACAAAAAAACAGACCCCTGTCGTTTGGGACATGGATCTGTTTGGCAGCCGCGCATCGGGCGCGACGTAGATATGCAGTGCAGTCAAAAGAAATTGATGATTTCACCCAGCTGCTCGATTTTGGCTTGTGCATCCTTCAGGCATTGGCAGACCTGCGCGATTTTTTCCTCCTGACAGCGGAACAGCGGCACGGACACACTCAGCGCGGCGAAAACCTTTCCCTGCCGGCGCAGCGGAACAGCCCAGCACGCCATTTGTGCTGTCGATTCCTCTTGCTCGGTGGCGATTGCCCCGCGGCGGATCGCATCCAACTGTGCGATCAATGTATCCGGGTCGGTGATTGTATGTTCGGTCAAACGCGGCATTCCACCGGCGTAAAGCGCCCGGATTTCCTCGTCTGTCAGTCCACTGAGCAGTGCTTTGCCGATGGCGGTTGCGTTGGCAGGCAACCGGTTGCCCACCCAGGAAATCATGCGGATTGCCTGCGTGGAGTCCTCTTTGCCCACATACAGCACGTTGCCGTGATCCAGAATGCCGAATTGGCAGGTTTCCTGACAAGCGGCAACCACCTGCTTCATGATTTGGGTGACGGGTTCCATCCCGCCGTCAGCCGAGAAGGCCGCGCCGAGGACCAATCCACTGGGGCCGATGGTATACCGTCCGGTTTCGTGGTTTTGCTGCAAATAGCGCCGTTCTTCCAACGTATGGACGATGGGAAACAAACTGCTTTTGGGTGCATTGAGTGTCTGTGCCAATTCGGTCAGGGTCATTCCCGCTTTTACAGCAGACACATGCTCCAGAATGTCCAATATGCGTGTGGTCGTGCGATGTTGGTCTTGTGCCATCCAAGTAGTCCCCTTTCCATATAGAAAGCTGCCGGATATGGGTGGTTTGCTGCCGGATGCTTCCTATTTCATTATAGCAAATTCCACTTTTTTTGCAAGCGAAGTCATGGTGCCGCAAAAAAATGCGAGGAACGGCCGTTTGGGCTATTCCTCGCATCATGTCTATTCCGGTCAGGGAAGGGGAAACCGGATGGGGATGTTGCTATGCCATTTTATGTTGTAGGATATTGCCTTAGCCTTCGCTCTCAATCGCGGAATCATCAAAACCGACCACCAGCGTCAGGACAAAACCTGCCACGAAGCTGACTCCAAGGGAGATCAGGAACGGGATGAATGCCACGGTCCAGAATACGGGCAGCGTGGTCAGTGCCGGGAAGGCAAATGCGGATGCCTGGCAGCGGAACCAGCCGGCGATTGCACCGCCGATACCGCCGGCAATGCAGGCGCATACCATGGGCTTTTTCAGGCGGATATTGACACCGAACAGCGCGGGCTCCGTGATGCCGAAGAGGGCGGCAATCGCAGCCGACACTGCGGTGGAACGCAGCTGCTTGTTGCGGGTGCGGATGCCAACGGCAAGCGCGGCGCCGCTCTGGGAGAAGATCGAACCGCCGATCAGGGCGAGGATGGTGTCATACCCGTTGACTGCGATATTGTTCAGGATGATCGGGAACAGGCCCCAGTTGAAGCCGAAGATGACCATGACCTGGAACAGTGCGCCGAGTACAAAACCGGCGACCAACGGGCTGAGGCCATACAGCCACTGGTAACCTGCGGCTACCCAGTTGCCGATGTACAGGCCGATCGGGCCAAAGACAACCAATGTGACCGGGATGACCAGGATCAGGCAGACCGGCGGGGTCAGGATGGCCCGCACCGTTTCCGGGATCACCTTTTTGCACAGGATCTCTACCCACTTGAGCATGTAAACCGCAAGCAGGATGGGGATAACCGTGGAAGAATAGGTCATCGCCTTAGCGGGGAGACCGAGGATGGAGAAATCCTGACCAGCCTCCATGAGGGCTACAAATGTCGGATGTACCAGTACACACGCGACCAGAACAGCACAGAACGGCTCGGTTCCAAAGCGTTTGGCAGCGGTGAATGCCAGGAACACCGGGATGAAGTAGAAGAACGCATCGCCCATCGCGTAAAATACGCTGTAAAGCGGGTGCCCTTCCACGATGATGTTAGCGGCGGTCAGCAGCGCGACAATGCCTTTGAGGATACCGGCTGCAACCATCAGCGTGATGAACGGGAGGAAAACGGATGAGATCAGGTCAATGACGCGATCTAAAAGGTTTTTTTTCTTCGGCTCAGCGGCTGTGTTTTCTTGATTAGCCACGGGCTCAACTCCTTTCTCGTATGCGAATCATGCGCCAATGGCTGATTACTCAACCAGAGCAATGACACGGGTCGGTGCGCCGGAGCCATTCTTGACCTTGAGCGGGAGTGCAACAATATAGCAGAACGGAGGAAGGGTATCCAGCTTGTCCAGCGCCTCGAGGATGAAGATGTCAGCGCCGAGCAGAACGTCATGTGCAGGGCAAACAACGGCATCGCCGGCATCCAGTGCGAGCGCGTCCGTACCAACAACGCTTACGCCCTTTTCCTTGAGATACTCAGAAGCTTCCTGACCCAGTCCCGGCCAGTCATGCTCGTACGGCTTGCAGTTGGGCTGTACATCCCACTTCTTGTCCCAGCCAAAGCGGAAGAGCACAAAATCCTTGGCACGGATTTCACCATGCTCCTTCTCCCATGCCTGGATGAATTCAACGGGAAGGCACTCGTTCTTCCCCAAGTGGCTGGCATCAATGATGACACCGCGGCCGAAAAGGCGTTCTACCGGAACCTTTTCAATCGTATAGTCGCTGCCAGGGATGTGATGGTTGGGGGCATCCATATGTGTGCCGGTATGCTCACTCATAATCAACGCAGCATGGGTAAATGCATCCCCATACTCGATTGCCTCGTGCTGGACGCGGCCAAAGCGGGCGTGCGTCAGGCAGCTGGGCATCCCAACTTCCAGATTGTGGCTCAAATCAACCAACTTCAACTGATTGCCAACCAGTTCCGCCATTGTCTCGATTGCGTTGTTCATAACCATTACCTTACTTGTCTTTTATTTCTAGTTGTACCAATTTTATGATCGTATATACGAACATAAAACTTAAATACGAACCATCTGTAAGCTAATATTAGTCATCCCGCATTATGTTGTCAAGTTTAAATCATAAAATTTGTGATTATTTACAAGAATTTATTTTGCAAATTATGTAACATGACGATTGTTTTTTTTGACATACTGCTTTGGATTGGATTGAAGAAGAGAAAATGAATGGAAAGGATTTCCTAATTACAGAAAAAACCACTACCAAAACCCTGTCTCGCGGCAAAGTATTGGTAGTGGTTTTGCGCATATTGGGTGCAGCCCGAAAGCAAAGCAGTGCGGTTTACAGCACCTTGCTCAAAAAGTCGATGGTGCGTGGCTCCTTCGGATGGTTGATGACCTCATCCGGTGTGCCCTGCTCAACGATATAGCCGCCCTCCATGAAGATAACGCGGCTGGCGACCTCGCGGGCAAAGCCGATTTCGTGCGTGACGACGACCATCGTCATGCCTTCCTTGGCTAGGTTCTGCATAACCTGCAGCACTTCACCGACCATTTCCGGGTCGAGCGCGGAGGTCGGCTCGTCAAACAGCATGATATCCGGGTTCATGGCCAGCGCACGGGCAATGGCGACGCGCTGCTTCTGGCCGCCGGACAGCTGGGCGGGATAAGCGTCCGCCTTGTCCGCCAGACCGACGCGCTTCAAAAGCCGCATAGCGGTTTCGCGCGCTTCTTCCTTGGTGGCCTTTTTCAGTTCGGTCGGCGCCAGC
>CALWEB010000015.1 GCA_944376955.1 uncultured Agathobaculum sp.
AAACAGTGAATGCACAGAATGATGGGAACACAAACCGCAGCCAGCAGGAGGTTGAAACGGCTATCAATACCATTCCGGGTTTGACGCAATATCAAAAGGCGTATATCTGGCAGAGCGCGAACAAGGACTGGAAAAAGAATCCGTTCGGCAGCGCCACGGTGACGGAGTATAGCAGCGGTTTGCAAGAAGCTATAAACCCTGTACCGACAGGATGGGCAGGCGGAGACGAAAGCGGATTTGGGCCGCGTAAAGCACCGATAGCAGGTGCGAGCACATGGCACAAGGCTTTGGATATTCCGGCAAACGGAGGTGATCCGGTTGTTTCAATCATGGATGGAACAGTGACAGCAGTTAATAAGTCGGGGTATGGTGGCGGATATGGCGTATCTGTTCGCGTAGACCATGGAAATGGGATTATTACAGAGTATCATCACATGCAAGAGGGTAGTGTGGACAACATAAGCGTAGGAGACACAGTATCACAGGGACAGCAGATCGGCGCAGTCGGCAGCACAGGAAATTCTTCGGGTAATCACCTTGATTTCCAAGTGTGGAAGGATGGTAAAATTGTTGACCCGCTGACGGTTATTCCGGGTTACGGAAAAGGCCCGAGCGGATATGTTTATGATGGATCGGTTGCTTCAGGAGTAATTAGCAGCGGTGTAGCTGCGGCGCAGAGTAGCAGCAAGAGCAATAGTAAGAGTAGCAGTTCTTCTACAAGCAGCGGATTCAAAGACTTTGACCCGTTCAAAGCGTTTGAAGGATTGGGATTCTAACAGAAAAGCCGCCTGAGAGGGCGGCTTTTTCATGGTTGCATCTGGTCGGTAAACGGTGTATGATAGTACAGAACATAATCCAGAAACAGAAAAGCAGATTTGCAAAAGCTAAGTTACAATATACTTGCAATACGACAAAAAGGATTTTCGACCAGTAAATAGGCGATTTTGGAATATGTTTATAATAAGGAGGAAAACGACACTTTCACTATCACCGCGCCGGAAAGCCTTGCCGGGATCGGCGGCACGATTGCTGGCACGGACAGTGCCTCTTTCACGTTGCAGTATGATGGCTTGGCGCTCGATGATGCGATGCCGCAGCGCACGGGGCTGACGCCTGCGGATGCGTTCTTCTGCTTGCTGGATGATTTGCGCCGCGCAGAGCCGGCACAGATGTGGACAGAGAGCACCGACGGTGTGGATCTGTTGGCGCTGCGTTATGAGCAGGACGGTGAAGAAGGAAAGGTCGAAAAACAGGTATGGCTCACGGAAAAAGTGTATCAGCCGGTTTGTGCCGAGCTGTATGTGGACGGCGAGCGAGTGCTGCGCATTCAGGTGATGTCATACCGGGAAACATAAATCTGGGGATGAACAAACTATGAAGCCGAGTAAACACCGCGCCTGGGCCGAAGTGGACCTGGGCGCGATCGAACACAATTACCGTGTCATTTGCCAGCAGGCGAAAGCTCCTGTGCTGTGCGTGGTCAAGGCGGACGCTTATGGCCATGGCGCGGTGCCGGTCGCGCAGCGCTTGCAAGCGATCGGTGCGCCGTATTTTGCAGCAGCGACCGTGCCGGAAGCGGTTGAGCTGCGCGAAAATGGGATTACCAAGCCGATTTTGATTCTTGGCTATGTGGACGAAGCGGATATGGATACCATTGCGCGGCAGCATATCACGGCACCGGTATACGACGAGGAGACAGCACAGCTGCTCAGCGATGCTGCAGTCCGCACGGGTGAACAGCTGACGGTACACTACAAGCTGGATACCGGTATGACACGTTTGGGCTTTCCAGCGTGGGAGCGGGAGCAGACTGTACAGCGCATCGCGGCCTGTGCCGCACTACCGGGACTGGTTTCTGAGGGCATTTTTACGCATTTTGCGGTTTCCGATGTACCGGAGGGCAAGGAATATACCGAATTGCAGTATCAACGCTTTGCGGATGTGTGCAATGACTTGGCGGCGCGTGGAGTGAACTTACCGCTGCGGCACTGTGCCAACAGTGGCGCGATCCAGAGCTATGAGCGAATGCACTGCACGATGACGCGGGCAGGCATTATCCTGTATGGATGCCGTCCGGATGCGTCTGTGCCGCCGGTGCTCGACTTGCGGCCTGCGATGACGGTTAAGGCGCGTGTGGTGCAGGTGCGCGATATTCCGGCACATACGACGGTCAGCTATGGCCGTACCTATGAAACGGACGAGCCGATCCGTGTGGCGGTGGTTTCGATTGGCTATGCCGATGGATTCCTGCGTGCAGGTTCGGGCAAGGCGCATGTGGTGCTGGGCGGACGAAAAGCGCCCGTGCTCGGTCGCATTTGCATGGATATGTGTATGGTACGCGTGCCGGACGGCGTGGATGTGCACCGCGGCGACGAGGTGACTGTGTTCGGACCGGAAATCTGGACAGCAGAGGATACCGCCGAGGCTGCGGGCACCATTTCCTACGAGATCATCTGTGCGGCCAGCAGCCGTGTGCCGCGGTTTTATCTGGGCTGACCATCGTGCGTTCCGCTGCATAGGATGAAGCGGGAAGAAATTCCCGCCCGCGTTTGCGTGAAATGGCACACAACTGTTATATTTTTGTGCGGCGCGGGGAAAATAGGTTTGCGGACAAACCGCAAATCTATTTCATCGGAGTGTGAACCAACGTGGATACCAGTATCAAACGGGGAGATATTTACTACGCCGATCTCAGCCCGGTGGTCGGCAGCGAACAGGGCGGTGTCCGCCCGGTGCTGATTGTACAGAACAATGTGGGCAACCGATACAGCCCAACGGTGATCGCCGCAGCCATTACATCGCAGATCAATAAGGCCAAAATGCCGACGCATATTACGCTTGGTGCGCCCAATTACGGCCTGACCAAAGATTCCATCATCCTGACAGAGCAGATTCGCACGCTGGATAAGCGGCGGCTGCGTGAGAAAATGGGCTCTTTGGACGAGAAGGCGATGCGCCATGTGGATGAAGCACTGGCGGTCAGTTTCGGTCTTGGCTCTGTGCAGGGCTGAGGCATATCGGCAAATTAAAACGCGTATCCTGTAAGCAGGATACGCGTTTTTTGCAGGAGGTGCAGCGATGCGGGCGACGGTGGACTATGCGGGTAAGACGGTGGGATGGCTTTTGTGGACACCGGATGCATACGGTGTACAGGTTGAGATAGATTGTGATGTGCCACCCGGTGCGCCGCTGCTGCGTTGCTATGGGGAAATGAGTGGCGCGCCGCTGCGCATCGGCCTGCCGGCGCCGGAAAACGGAAGATTGCGGCTACAGCGGCATTTGTCAAAGGAGACACTCAAGGCTGCGGGATGTGTGGACGGGCCGCCTACGATTTTTTACCTAGCCGAGCATCCCCGCCAACCGGACAAACCGCGGTCAGACACAGAGGTTTTGCGCAAACAACCGCAGTCAACCCCATCTTCGCCAGCCTCCAAGCCGCGTCTGCCGCGCACAGGCGATGCGGTGCTGGATGCCCTGTTGGAAGACGGAGGGGTGCGTGCGGAACGCATTCCAGAGGGAGTTCGACTGCGCTGTCCCTTCGCATCCGACCGGCCGTTTGCGCTGGCGCCTGCGTTCGTCCTTTGCCGTGTGGAAGGGGACGAGGCCATACTCGACTGGACAAAAAAAGACGCAGCCGGTATGGCTGCGTCTGAAAAGACAGCGGAAATTACTTAACGATGGTTTTGGCTTCCATGTAATAGCGCTTTTCGTGTGCTTCGCCCATGGAGAAGGTCTTGCGCGGCAGCACGCCGTCAAAGATAACCCCGCGGAACAGGTCGTTCTTGGCAATATCCGGCAGGATAAAGCCCAGATTGCCGGGCTTTTCGGCCAGATTGCACACCACATCCGCGCCATGAATGTAGTCAATGCGTGCGGACGGATGGTCTTCCAAATAGACGTCGAGCGCGGTCTGCATGGTGGCGACCGGGATGGACCACTTGGGGTCTTCCACCACAAGCACACCGGTCTTTTCTGCTGCGCTGAACGGGAAGATATGGGCGGTAGTATTGGTGGGCGCTTGGTCCGCAACATAGGATTTGCAGCCCTGTGCTGCGTAGAAGGCGGTCAGGCCGTTGAGCAGATCATCGGTATCTACGCCGAACAGAATGCGGTGAATTGGTTCGATGATCAGGCTTTCATCGTGGATGTTGACCACCTCAACCAGCGCATAGCGGGCGGGATGGTTTTCCTGTTCCGCCGCGGACAGGCCGGCTTTGATTTCCTCCCAGTAAGCCTTAGCGGTTGCCATAGAATGGTTGCCGTCACCCACCGCGTAGGGCAGCAGTGCCTGCGCGTCCGTACAGCCATACTTTTTGTTGAAGGTTTCTCGGTCGCACAGCGCTTCCAGTCCGGCTTCAATTGCGTCGGACTGCTCACCCTTCGGGATAAACCAGCCGGTGATGTGGCCGCCATTTTGCATCAGGTCGGTATCGTAGACCGTGTCAAAGGTCGCAGTCTGGTCAAACAACGGCTCGATGATCTTTCGGTCGGGGTCGTCGATCAGGATCATGATGTGCGGCAGCTCCATGCACGCGCCCTGACGGACTTTGAGGCGGGGCGGGATACGTTCGACCACGGTTTTTTCAGTCGGACGGATGAGCGAAGCCGACCCTGGAGTGTATTCGTAGGCTTCCAGATCAACTGCAAGCACAATGCCGCGGCGCGGGCAGCTGCCGCCAGACCAGCGTTCGGTCAGGATAACGCCTGCAGGCAGGGTGCGCAGGGTGCCATTCTGGATGTACTCCTGCATGGTGTGGTGGATTTTCTCCGTGCGTTCGGCAACGTCGTCCCCCTCCAGATAGACTTCGGGCAGCGTCAGCCGCAGCGTCGATGGAGCATCACCGACCGTGCGATCGGTTTCCGCCCAGTACTCGGGTTGCGATGTATATTGGTCGCAGGCGATAACTGCCCATTTGGAAAGATCCGTGCCTTCACGGGGCAGCATGATTTCGGGAATATGGGTGCAGCGGTTTGCCATATTGTCATTCCTCCTGTATCATATCGTATTTGGAATGGTATAAGTATAGCAGAAAACCGCCTCGCCGGCATATATTTTTTTCAATTCTTGCTAGTTTTCTGAAAAATGTTCTGCGCTCTTGACGAAAGGCCGGAAATATTATACAATGTAAGTTAGAAAAATTATATGGTTTTTGTATAAGAAATACAAGATAACAGGAGGATAACAGCTATGGTCAAGTTTAAAGCGATCGGCGTTTCGGAGGGGCTCGCACATGCCAAAGCCTTGGTCATCAAGGAGGAGGATCTGACGGTCGTCAAAAACAGCATCACGGATGTTGCGGCCGAGCAGAAACGTGTGACCGATGCTGTGGCAAATGCAAAAAAGCAAATTGAGACGTTGCGCGATGAAGCGGAGAAAAATATCGGTGCGTCTGAAGCGGAAATCTTTGATGCGCATTTGCTCATGCTGGAGGACCCGGATTTTGTGGAAGGCATGACCAATCTGATCGAAGAGGAAAAGGTTTGCGCGGAGTATGCTTGCTTTGTCAACTGTGAGAATTTCCAGGCGATGTTCCGTGCGATGGACAGCGAATATATGCAGGCACGTGCAGCAGATGTTGGGGATATTTCCCAGCGTGTACTCAAGAGCCTCAAGGGCATTGCAGATAATGTAATTGATACGATTACTGAGCCGTGCATTATCATTGCCAACGATCTGACGCCTTCGGATACGGCAAAAATCGGTGCAAAGCCGGTTGTGGGTTTTGTCACCCGCATTGGCGGCCGCACCAGCCATTCCGCGATTATGGCGCGTTCGATTGGCATTCCGGCCGTTGCCGGCGCGGGGGACAAGGTAGACGGCATTGAGGATGGTTCCGATCTGCTGCTTGACGGCGTGGCAGGAGAAGTTGTGGTTGATCCGGATGCCGAGACACTGGCACAGTTTGAAGAGAAGAAAAAGGCGGCGGACGAGCGCAAGGCTATGTTGGCACAGTTCAAGGACCGCCAAGGCGCGACGAGCGATGGCCGCCGCATTGTGGTGGAAGGCAATATCGGTACGCCGGACGACGCGGTTCGCGTAGCAGAGCTGGGCGGCGAAGGCGTTGGCCTGTTCCGTTCGGAGTTCCTGTTCATGGACCGTGATGACCTCCCGAGTGAGGAAGAGCAGTATGAGGCGTATAAAAAGGCGTGCGAAACTATGGCGGGCAAGCCGGTCATCATCCGTACGCTGGATATCGGCGGCGACAAGGAAGTGCCTGCGCTCGAATTGGAGAAGGAGCAGAACCCGTTCCTTGGCTATCGTGCGATCCGTATCTGCCTGAACAAGACCGATCTGTTCCTGACGCAGCTGCGTGCGCTGCTGCGTGCGGCAAAGTATGGCGATTTGCGCATCATGTTCCCGATGATTTCCTCCATTGAGGAAATTCGCAACGCCAAGCAGATCCTCCAGCAGGCAAAGGACTTGCTGGCAGCGGAGGGTGTGGAGCACAATCCGAACGTCAAGGTCGGTATCATGGTGGAGATTCCGGTCGCGGCTGTCTGCGCGGATATCTTGGCAAAGGAAGTAGATTTCTTCTCGATTGGTACAAACGACCTGATCCAGTATTCCTGCGCTGTGGACCGCATCAATGAAAAGATCTCCTATCTGTATCGTCCGCTGCCTCCGCGCGCCCCCCGCCCCATCGCAATGACGGCCAAGGCTGCCAACGAGAACGGTATTGAAGTTGGTGTGTGCGGCGAGATGGCCGGTACGCCGGGCATGGCACCCGTCCTCTGCGGTCTGGGTGTGACCAACCTGTCCATGTCGGCTTCCGCGATGCTGGCAGCGAAGGCCGATTTGGCGGCACATTCGTATGCGGAGTGCAAGGAACTGGCAGACAAGCTGGTTGCAGCGTCGAGTGCAACCGATGCAGAGCAGATTTTTGCTGCATGGCGCGGCTGATTATGTCAAAGAAAAAGCGCGCGGTTTCCGTTTCCGGAAGCCGCGCGCTTTCTATTGCCTCAGATCAGCCCTGGCCAGCCAGGTTCTGCTCGTAGGATTCGATCATCTTCTTGACCATCTGGCCGCCGATCGAGCCCGCCTGACGGGAGGTCAGATCGCCGTTATAGCCCTGCTTCAGGTTGACGCCAACCTCCCTTGGTGTACCTTTGCCATCTTAAAACCTCTCGATAAATAAGGGGTTTTAGAAATTACAGGATGTGTCCAAAGAGGGTTCGTTTGTGGTATCAATGGTGCCGATGAAACGATAGAAAATGCGAATGTCCTGCCGGTAGGGGGTATTGCGATGGGTTGCTTTGCGCAGACCGTTTTCGAACCGCTTTGGCCCGACTTCGATGCGTTCGATAAAAGTCAGCAGCGTTTCGCGGTCGAGTGCGTCGATACGGCTGCACTGTTTGGCCAAGGTAAAGAACCGGCGGAAGCGTTCTTCGGTGTCCTCTTGTTCGGGGATTGCTTGTGACAGTTCGGCAATGACCGCTTGATGGGAGTCGGATTCCTGCTCAAGCGCTTCAACCATGCGGGTCAAACGTGCGTCATCCAATCGCCCTTCTGCGTTGTCAGTATACAGCTTGGTTACAATTTTGTCGATCGTCAGCAGACGGGCCTGTGCCTGCTGCAAGCGGGTTTGCCTTGCTGTGCCCTCGGATATGTCCTGTTCTTTTTTTGCGGCCGCGCGGGCGAGTGCTTCGGCCTGTGCATCGGTTAGCGCAAGCAGGGCATTGAGATCGCGTCGTACGACTTCGAGGAGGTCGGCGTATTTGATCCGTACCCCGTCGCAGCGGTTTGCGATGTCGCGGCGTTGGTGGGTGCAGGATAGATACCAATATTTTTCCCGTTCACCTTTGTAGACCGTGCCACAGGAGCAGAGAGAGTGGCCGCACCGTCCGCAGAAAACAATGCCGGAAAATATACTTTTTCGGATGGTTTCGTCGGTTGGACGGAGACGCTGCCCACGGCCCAAATTGTGCTGTGCCTGTTCATAAAGTGCCTGCGCAATTAAGGGCGGGTGTGTGTGATGGGTCACTGCCCAATCGCTTGGCGGTACGGCGATCTTCTTTTTGGATTTGACGCTGACCTTGCGGCTTTTGCCCAGCAAGGTGTGCCCGAGATAGACCGGATTTTTCAGAATGCGTTTGACCGTGGTATAGTTCCACAGGTCGGATGCACGCGCCGCGCCTTCCGGACGAAAGGCATCACGGAACAGCACCCGGTATTTGAGTGGGGGAATGACGCCATCTGCATTCAGGTCAAGTGCGATCTTACGGGAGGAGTCCCCGGCGGCTGCCCGCTCAAAGATGCGCTGCACGATGGGTGCGGTTTGCTCGTCCGGAAAGAGGTGGTTTTTGTCCGTGGGGTTTTTACGATAGCCGTAAGGGGGACAGGCACAATATTGCCCGTTTTCCCGTTTGTTGCGCAGCACTTCTTTGACCTTACGCGAACCGTCCCGCAGATAGACTTCGTTCATCGCAAACTGGAACGGCGCCATGATGTTTTCTTGCGCAGTGTCAAAGTTGTCCGCAATGGTCAGATAGCGGATGCCATGCTCGGGAAAGAACTGCTCAGCATAGTAGCTGGACTCGCGCATATCGCGCCCAAGGCGGGAAAGGTCTTTGGTGATGACCATATTGGCTTTGCCGTCATTGAGCTGCCGCAGCATGTCCTGAAATGCCGGACGGTCAAAGTTGCCGCCTGAATAGCCGTCGTCCACGAATTCCCGTACCAAGGTGATTCCGTTGCGGTGGCAATAGTCCTGAATCATCTGCCGTTGGTTGGTGATACTGGACGATTCACCGCTGCGTGCTTCTTCGTTGGAAAGGCGCAGATAGGCAAATACCAGTGTTAAATTACCGGTTCTCACATGGGATTCTCCTTTCGAAACCGGCTCACAAACAGATTATACCGTGGTGCCGATCCTCTCGTCAATGGATGATGTTGTGTGCTTCCTGCTGCATCCGCTGCTGGAGAAGGTCGCTTGCTGGACAGCTGCCGATATACTGCCGGCTAACAATGAAGGTGCCTGCGCCAATCTGCGTCTGCGTCCCACGGTCTGTGGGTGGGAGAGCAATATGGGATAAATTGATTGGTTTATTCATGAAAATTCCTCCTTCTCTGTAATATACATCAAAATTGTGGTTTTATTCATGGGTTTCCCATGCCATAGGAACGTTGCTTACCGTACAGTTCGAAAACAGGAGAGGAGGTGTGCATTCGAACAATAAGATCCGAAAGAATTTGGGATGGATGGTATTTTTATTCTTGCAAATTGGGCTGTGATTCGGTATGCTTACGGAGAAGTGCGTGAACAGTTGATGGAATACGCATTCAAAGGGTGTGTGGAATGATCAAAGAAAAAACGTTTTATCAATCTTTTATGCTGTTGGCGCTTTCCCTTGCGCTTCAAAACCTGTTGACCTATGGCGTCAATATGATGGATACGGTCATGCTGGGGCGGTATAGCCAGGATGCTATGGGTGGTGTCAGTTTATGCAATCAGGTGCAGTATTTGCTGCAAATGCTGGTGGTGGGCGCCGGAGAAGGTGCGGTTGTGCTTGGGTCGCAGTACTGGGGCAAAGGAAAATTGGAGCCGATCCCGCACATCATTGGCGTTGCACTGCGTTTTGGCGGCAGTCTGGCTGTGATGATGTTTGCGGTGGTATTGCTTTTGCCGACACAGCTTTTGAGTCTGCTATCCAATGATGCAGCGGTCATCGCAGAGGGGGAAAAATATTTTCAGATCATCTGCTTTACCTATATTATTTTTACCGTTACCAATATCTTGGTCGCGTCGTTGCGGTCGATCGGCATTGTCAAGATCGGCTACATCATTTCTGGTTCGACGCTGGTGATTAACGTATGCCTGAACTATTGCCTGATTTATGGCAATTTTGGATTTCCCGAACTGGGTGTGCGCGGCGCCGCAATCGCAACGCTGGTTTCCCGCTGTGTGGAATTGCTGATCGTTGTATATTACCTCAAACACAAGGAGCATAAACTCAATTTAACACTGGGCAAACTACTGCGCATTGACACCAGCTATATGCGAGATTACGGCCGTGTCTCCTCACCTGTGCTAATCAACCAAGCCCTTTGGGGGGTGGCGCAGATGGTGCAGACCGGTATTTTGGGGCATCTGGGCGGTGATGTGACTGCGGCAAATGCAATCGCAGTACAGGTCTATCAGGTGTTGTCCGTCGTGGCCTATGGTGCGGCGTCCGCGTCCGGCATTGTGGTGGGCCGCACGATTGGGGAAGGAAAAGAGCAGCGGTTGCATCCCCTTGTCCATACGTTGCAGGTTTTATTCCTTATCATTGGTGTTTGTTCGGGGCTGCTTATCTTTTTGCTGCGTGTACCCATCTTGACCGTGTTTGGCGGCACACTGACTGAGCGTGCCTATGTACTGTCGATGCAGTTTATGTTGGTGCTTGCCATCACTACGGTTGGCACGGCCTATCAAATGGCCTGTGACAGTGGTATCATCCGCGGTGGTGGGGATACGGCCTTTAGTGCGAAAATGAATCTGATCAGCATGTGGCTGATCATCGTGCCGTTTTCTGCAATGGCGGCGTTCTGGTGGCATTGCGCGCCGGTCATTGTGTTCTTTCTACTCAAATGGGATCAGCTATACAAAGCGATTCCGGTGGTCATCCGGCTGCGCAGCTGGAAATGGGTGAAAAAAGTCACCCGGTCGGACGAGCATTCTGCGGCTTGACTTTTCGATTTGTCTGAGAAAAGCCGGTTTATGGCCGGCTTTTCCTGTTGACAAACGGATAAATGATGGTATAATTTTAAAGGTAATAGTGCCAATGCAATGAGGAAACGAGTTTTCCGCCACACGGCATACAGCGAGAGGGGAGAGTGCAAGCCCTCGGCCGGAACGGATGACAGCCACTTCCGAGCAGCCTGTGAAAGCAGGCCGCCTGATCCGCGATATCCGATCAGCTAAGATGTGCCGCGAGCGGCACAAATTAGGGTGGTACCGTGGAAGAATGCTTTCGCCCCTAACGAGTGGGCGGAAGTTTTTTTGTTTTGTAAATTAAAATTTGGAGGATAAAACAATGCAGTACAGAGGTTTGAATGAACTGCGCGAAATGTATCTGAAGTTTTTTGATACTAAGTGACATCTTCGCCTGCCGAGCTTTTCGCTCATCCCGCAGAATGACCCGTCGCTTTTGCTGATCAACTCCGGTATGGCGCCGATGAAGCCGTACTTTACCGGCGAGCAGGAGCCGCCGCGTCACCGCGTCACCACCTGCCAGAAGTGCATCCGTACGGGTGACATTGAAAATGTCGGCAAGACAGCCCGCCATGGTACGTTTTTTGAGATGCTGGGCAACTTCTCGTTCGGTGATTACTTCAAGAAGGAAGCAATCGCATGGAGCTGGGAATTTTTGACCAGTCCGGAATGGGTCGGTATTGACCCGGATCGCCTGTATCCGTCTATTTATGAGGATGATGACGAGGCGTTTGAAATCTGGAACAAGCAGATCGGCATCCCGGCTGAGCGCATCTTTCGCTTCGGCAAGGAGGACAACTTCTGGGAGCATGGCTCGGGTCCGTGCGGTCCGTGTTCTGAGATTTATTATGATCGCGGCCCGGAATACGGTTGCGGCAAGCCGGGCTGCACGGTCGGCTGCGACTGCGACCGCTACATGGAGGTCTGGAACAACGTATTCTCGCAGTTTGACAACGATGGCAACGGCAATTACACCGAGCTGAAGCAGAAGAACATCGATACCGGTATGGGTCTGGAGCGCCTGGCCTGCGTGGTACAGGGCGTGGGTTCGCTGTTCGATGTTGATACTGTGCGCAACATCACCAACAAGGTTTCTGAGATTGCGGGCAAGCACTACGGCGACAGCGAAAAGACCGATATCTCCCTGCGCGTCGTCACCGACCATATCCGCTCGACCGTTATGATGATTTGCGACGGCGTTATCCCGTCCAATGAAGGCCGCGGCTATGTGCTGCGCCGTCTGCTGCGCCGTGCGGCACGTCATGGCAAGCTGCTCGGCATCGACCATCCGTTCCTGTCCGACGTAGCGACGACCGTCATTCAGGAATCTGGCGGTGCGTATCCGGAACTGGTCGAAAAACAGAAATATATTCACAAGGTTATTGAGAATGAAGAGGCCAGCTTCAACAAGACGATTGACAGCGGCTTGGCGATCCTCAATGAGCGCATTGCAGCGGCAAACGGCAAGGAATTGCCCGCAGCGGATGCGTTCCAGCTGTACGACACCTACGGCTTCCCGATCGACCTGACGCTTGAAATTCTGGAAGAGCAGGGCATGACCACCAACCGCGAAGAATTTGATCGTCTGATGAACGAGCAGCGCGAGCGTGCGCGTGAGGACCGCAAGAAGATGGGTGATCTGGGTTGGCAGAGCGAGGATCTCGGTCTGGACAAGTCGATCAAGACCCGTTTTGACGGTTACGAGACGCTCGGCGAAGCGGCTAAGGTGCTGGCCATTGTCAACGAGGGCGAGCCATCCGGCGCAGCCGCCAAGGGCGAAAAAATCACGGTTGTGCTTGACCATACCCCGTTCTATGCGGAAATGGGCGGCCAGATTGGTGACCACGGTATTCTGGAAGGCAAAAACGGTGTGGTAACCGTGTCCGACGTACAGAAAACCAAGGATGGCAAGTATATGCACATCGGTGTGGTGACCGAAGGTGAGATCTCGGTCGAGGACGAGGTGCAGGCTAAGGTTGATGCGGAATACCGTCAGGCAATCTGTCGTGCGCATACTTCGACCCATCTGCTTCAGAAGGCGCTGCGTAAAGTGCTGGGTGACCATGTGGAGCAGGCCGGTTCCTACACGGCAAATGATCATATCCGTTTTGACTTTACGCACTTCGCAGCACTGACCCCTGAGGAGCTGGCGCAGGTCGAAACGCTGGTCAATGAGGCGATTCTGGCAGGCAGCCCGGTCATCACCGAGGAAATGTCCATTGACGAGGCCAAGAAGAAGGGCGCAATGGCGCTGTTTGGCGAGAAGTACGGCGCGGTGGTGCGCGTGGTTCAGGCGGGTGATTCGGTAGAGCTTTGCGGCGGTACGCATTTGGACAATACGGCTAAGGCCGGTGCATTCAAGATCATCGGTGAAGCGTCGGTTGCAGCGGGTGTACGCCGTATCGAAGCTGTAACCGGCAAGGCTGTGCTGGCTTACCTCAACGAGCGTCAGCAGCTGTTGAGCGAGGCTTCTGCTGCGCTCAAGACCTCCCCGAATGAGCTGCCTGCCAAGATTGAGCAGACCGTAAACGAACTGCGCGCGATGACCAAAAAAATCGACAAGCTCAACAGCCGGGTTGCGTCCATGCAGATGGTGGATCTGCTCAATGTGTCGCGTGATGTCAAGGGCGTGAATGTGGTGGCGACCAAACTGGAGGACGCCACTGCCGATGTGCTGCGCACTATGGGCGACAGTGTCAAGGAAAAGGCGCCCAATATGGTTGCAGTGTTATCTGAGGTGAACGACGGCAAGGTAAACCTGTTGTGTGTTTGCGGTGCAGAAGCGGTGAAGAAGGGCGCGCACGCCGGTAAGATCATCAAGGAAGTGGCCAAGATGGTTGGCGGCGGCGGTGGCGGCCGTCCGGACAGTGCAACGGCCGGCGGCAAGCAGCCGGAAAAATTGGAGGAAGCGCTCGAAGCGGTCAACAATATTGTTGAAGCATTGCTCTAAATCCGTTATAATAAGGATAGAAGCGCAGAAAGGAGCGGTTTGAATGGAAGATTGCCTGTTTTGCAAAATTATTGCAGGGGAAGTTCCTTCGAAAAAGGTCTTCGAGGATGAGCAGTGCTATGCCTTTTATGACATTGACCCGCAGGCGCCGACGCATTTTCTGGTGATTCCCAAGCAGCATATTCAGTCTGCGGCGGCGGTGGATGCGTCGAACAGCGCGGTTGTGGCACATTGCTTCGAGGTGATCGCCAAGATTGCGGCGGAGATGGGAATGGAGAGTTTCCGCGTCGTCTCCAATGTTGGAGAGCAGGCGGGGCAAAGCGTATTCCATTTGCACTTCCATGTGCTTTCCGGCCGTGATATGACCTGGCCTCCGGGATGACAGGAAAAGAAGTGGCCTTACCGCCACTTCTTTTTTTGCATCAAACAGAGGGAGGAG
>CALWEB010000016.1 GCA_944376955.1 uncultured Agathobaculum sp.
CAGTAATGTATGGAGCGGACTGATACTAATAGGCCGAGGGCTTGACCTCAAAAATTAGAGGCAATCTCAGAAAAGACTCTTAGCTTGCCGAAGTTATTGTTCAGTTTTGAAGGTGTAAATCTTCAAATAGTGCGTGTTAATGGTGACGAGGGTACACCTGTTCCCATTCCGAACACAGTAGTTAAGCTCGTTTACGGTGACAATACTTGGCTGGCGACGGCCCGGGAAGATAACTCAACGCGCACATCAAAAAGCCGGTTCAGTTGAACTGGCTTTTTTTAATTTTCGCATATTGTAATGCCGCAATATGCCGCAGAAAACATTGTCAAAATATATAAAATACTATGCTGGATCTTGGATGATGATACGAAATTCGTCTTTTAAACGGCAAATCTATTGACAAATAGCGCCGAAATGCGTTATTCTTGTTTCACAAAAAGATACAGGCTTGTGACTGCTGTGCAGGCAAGACCAAACGACCGAATAGGGATAGTTATATTCGGAGGTTTGGTCTTTTTTGTTTTTCTGGGCAAAACCATTGGGAGGGGAGAAACGGAATGCAGCAGAGCACGGACAAAGCACATAGCTGCAGCGGTGCAGCGTCGGTGTATGCAGCGCTTGTGGAAAGAAAACATGGTGTTCGGAGGGAGGCGTCATGACGGAACAAGAACAAAACAGCGGTGTGTACCGCATCAGCCGGGTGATCGGCAATAATTTTGTTAGCACGGTGGATGATGGCGGGAAAGAAGTTATTTTACGTGGGCTGGGCATCGGGTTTAAAAAACATGCGGGAGATCTGGTGCCTGCGCAGCAGGTGGAAAAGATTTACGATTTACGCGACCCGGAAAAGTCCTCCCGGCTGCGGGAACTGCTGGCAGATGTGCCGCCGGAATTTTTGGATGTCAGCACCGAGATTATTGAAACGGCAGAAAATCGGATCGGGCGGCGGCTAAGCGAGAATATTTATATTACGCTGACCGATCACATCTGTTTTGCGGTGGAGCGGCTGCGCAGCGGTGTCTGCTATCCAAACCACCTGCTGTGGGAGATCACCAATTTCTATCCAGCGGAATTCGCCATTGGGGAGCAGGCACTGGAGATCATTGATAAGCGGTTGGGATTTTCCCTGCCGCAGGATGAAGCGGGATTCATTGCCCTCCACATCGTCAACGCAGAGATCGACGGCAAGATGGCGGATATGGTGCGTATCACTGAGGTCATTCGCAAGATCACTAGCGTGGTGCAGGACTATTACGGCGTAACGCTCAATGAGCAATCGTTGGATTACGGGCGGTTCATTACGCACCTGAAATTTCTCGGACAACGGATCATGCAAAACCGGTATGTGGCCGATGACGACTCTGAATTCCAGAACATGATTGTGCGGCGCTACCAGCGTGATTACCAGTGCGCCGAACAGATCCGGGAACAACTGCGGGAGGCGTTTGCCATCCAGCTGCCCTCGGAAGAAATGACATTTTTGACCATCCATCTGCATCGGTTGGCACTATCCATGGGGACCACAGAACAAAAGGAGTAAAAGCATATGAAAGATAAGATTTTTGGCGTTTTACAGCGCGTTGGCCGCTCTTTTATGCTGCCGATTGCGATTTTGCCGGTAGCCGGCTTGTTCCTCGGCATCGGCGGCTCGTTCACCAACGAGACTATGCTGGAAACCTACGGCCTGATGGGGGTCATGGGGCCGGGTACGTTCATCTATGCGATTTTGCAGGTGCTGAACGCGGCCGGTTCGATCGTCTTTGACAACTTGCCGATCATCTTTGCAATGGGCGTCGCCATCGGCATGGCCAAGCAGGAAAAGGAAGTCGCGGCGCTGTCCGCCGCGATCGCCTTCTTCGTCATGCACGCGACGATCGGCGCGATGATCACCGATTTCGGTGCGCCCAACCTGTCCGGCGCGACGGCCAGCGTGCTCGGCATTAACTCGCTGCAGATGGGCGTATTCGGCGGTATCATCGTCGGCTTGGGCGTCGCTGCGCTGCACAATAAGTACTATAAGATCCAGCTGCCGCAGGTGTTGAGCTTTTTCAGCGGCACACGCTTCGTGCCGATCATTTCGTCGGCGGTTTATCTGGTGGTCGGCATCGCGATGTTCTACATCTGGCCGGTGATCCAGACCGGTATCAACGCGCTGGGCGGCTTCGTGCTGGCTTCCGGCTACGCGGGCACCTGGCTGTATGGCTTCATCGAGCGTGCGCTCATTCCGTTCGGCCTGCACCATGTGTTCTACATCCCGTTCTGGCAGACCGCGCTGGGCGGCACTGCCACGGTTGGCGGCGCGCTGGTTGAAGGCGCGCAGAACATCTTCTTTGCTGAGCTGGCAACCCCGGGTATCGAGCATTTCTCGGTTGAAGCAACCCGCTTCATGGCTGGTAAGTTCCCGCTGATGATCTTCGGCCTGCCGGGTGCGGCGTTTGCACTGTATCGCTGCGCCAAGCCGGAAAACCGCAAGGCGGTTGGCGGCCTGCTGTTGTCTGCAGCGCTGACCTCGATGCTGACCGGTATCACCGAGCCGCTCGAGTTTACCTTCCTGTTTGTTGCCCCGGCGATGTATGTGGTACACTGTGTGTTCGCAGGTGCATCCTATATGCTGATGCACATGCTGAATGTTGGCGTCGGCCTGACTTTCTCGGGTGGCTTGATCGACCTGACGCTGTTCGGTATTATGCAGGGCAACGCCAAGACCAGCTGGCTGTGGATTCCGGTGGTCGGCGTGGTATATTTCATCGTGTACTACTTCGTGTTCTCGTTCATGATCAAGAAGTTTGACTATAAGACCCCGGGCCGCGACGACAGCGAGATCAAGCTGTACACCCGTGCGGATGTGAACGCCCGCAAGGAGGGCGAAGCCGAAGGCGCACAGGGCGGCGGAGATACTTCACTGTCCCGTCAGATCATGATGGGTCTGGGCGGCAAGGCAAACATTTCGGACGTAGACTGCTGCATCACCCGCCTGCGCTGCACGGTGCATGACGCCTCCAAGGTTGATCAGCAGCTGCTCAAGGATACGGGTGCTTCGGGTGTCATCTGTAAGGGCACGGGCGTGCAGGTTGTGTACGGCCCGCGCGTGTCGGTCATCAAATCCGATCTGGAAGCGTTCCTTGCGTCCCCGGCCAGCAATGAGGATGCACCGCAGGCCGCCTCAGCTGCTGCTGCGGACGGCGTTTCCGCCTCCTCTGGCGTGCATGTGATCGCCTCCCCGCTGACCGGCAACGTCATTCCGCTGGAGCAGGTTGCGGACGGTGTGTTCTCCGAAAAAATGGTCGGTGACGGCTTTGCCGTTGAACCGACAGACGAGCAGGTATTTGCTCCGGCTGACTGCGAGGTGGCAACTGTGTTCGGCACCAAGCACGCCATCGGCCTGACCACGACGGACGGCGTTGAGCTGCTCATCCATTTGGGCATCGACACCGTGCAGATGAATGGTGCGCCGTTCACGATCGACGTCAAGGAAGGCGACAAGCTCAAGAAGGGCGATAAGATTGGCAGCTTTGACGCTAAGATGATTACCGAGGCGGGCTACCGCACGGTAACACCCGTAGTGGTCACCAATTCGGACGCTTATACGAACTTTGCCCTGCAAAAGACCGGCAAGGTATCGGCAGGCGACGATGTACTCACCGTCGAATAACCCGCTTAACGGGATAACAAACTGCCCCTGCGCTGCTTTCGCAGCGCAGGGGCGGTTTTGTGTACGGAATGGTCTACCGCGCCGCAGCGGACAATAGAGACTGGGATCAGCCGTTACCGGTGGGGATATAAGGCTGAATGGCAGACGCCACGCCCGCGATCGGCATGGTTTGCAGCCAGATCTTGCCCGGGCCGGTCAGCACGGTGTTGAAAAAGCCTTCGCCGCCGAGCAGCTTGTTCTTGATTCCCTTGACCTGCTGGATGTCGATGGCGACCGTGGATTCAAAGCCAAGCACGTTGCCGGTGTCCACGATCATCTGCTGGCCGGACGCGAGCGTGTACTCCACCAGCTCACCGTCTACCTCGACAAAAGCCGTGCCGTTGCCGGACAGGCGCTGCATGATGAAGCCCTCGCCGCCGAACAGGCCGGAGCCGAATTTCTTGTTAAAGTGGATGGACAGCTGCACGCCCGCCTCGGATGCAAGGAATGCGGTTTTTTGCAGAATGAATTCACGGCCCGGTGCGACATCGAGCGTGAGGATGCGG
>CALWEB010000017.1 GCA_944376955.1 uncultured Agathobaculum sp.
CCCAGTACACCAGCGTAGAGCGAAAAGGAATCCAGTATTACCGCACACGGATTCTGGACGCCGATGGAAAGCAGGTCAGCCTGTACGCGACAACCTGCGAGGAACTTTACGAGAAGCAATTAGCGGCGAGACGCCAAGTGCAGGAAATCCTCTTTCACCGCCAGCATCCGACCGTTGCGGAGTATTGCGAGAAATGGCTGGTGATGCAGTCAGCAAAAGTTTCGGCAGCCACTTTGAAAGGGTACGCCTCCAACATGAGGAACTACGTCATCAAGCCGATGGGTGATATGTATATTGTGACGATTTTTTGGCAGCTGCCGGTTGTGGTGGCCTTTCTGGTGATTCTGGTCATCCCGATCGGTACCTTTCTCGTGCTGCGGCAGATCAGCACGCAAAAAGGCATCCGCGTGGAACTGATGGAAACCAAGGCGGATTTGGACGGGACGATGGTGGAACTGCTGGGCGGTATTGAGACCATCCGCGCGCTGGACAGCGCACAGGCCGAGAGTGAGCGCATCCAAACCTGCTCCGAGCAGCTACGGAAAAAGGAAATGCGGCATCACAAGGCGATGGCCTTTTACGATTGCCTGAAATTCATCAATGAGGCCGTGTTCAGTGTCATTGTGATCGGCACATCGGTGTTTCTGGCATCCGAGCAGATCATCACGGTCGGCACGGTGTTGACGGCATACCTGTGTTTTACCCAGCTGACCGGCCCGCTGCGGGAGCTGCATCGGATTCTGGACGAGTTTTCCGAATGCACGGTTTTGGCTTCGGATTATTTCCAGATGGTCGATATCCCGCTGGACTTCTCTTATCAGGTGCAGCCTGCCGCGCAAGGCATTGCGTTGGCCTCCAATGATATCCAGATCCGCCATGTGCATTTTGCATACCCGGAAAAGACCGAACAGGCTATTTTGCAGGACATCAGCCTGTCCATCCCGGCAGGGGAATTCATCGGCATTGCCGGGCCGAGCGGCTGCGGCAAATCCACCCTGATCAAACTGATCGACAAGCTGGAGCAGGCCGAAGGGGAAATCTGTATCGGCGGCGTAAACCTGAGCGGCCTGTCCCGAAAGGAGATCGCGGAGCATGTGGCGATTGTCCCGCAAACCCCGTTCCTGATTGCAGACACGGCGTATCACAATATCTGTTATGGGATGGGGCGGGAAGTCAGCCTGGGCGAGGTGCAGGAGGCAGCCCGGAAAGCCAATATCGCTGCCGATATCGAGCAGCTGCCGGACGCCTATCAATTTGTACTTTCGGAAGGCGGCAGGAACCTGTCGGGCGGACAGCGGCAGCGGATTGCCTTGGCGCGGATTTTCCTGCGCAAACCCAATATCCTGATTTTGGATGAAGCAATCTCTGCACTGGATAATACATCGGAAAAATGGATCCAGACCGAGATCGAGAAGCTGAAGGAAGAATGCGGCACCACCATTTTGTCGATTGCGCACCGTTTGACCACCCTGCGCAACTGCGACGAGATCATCGTGATGGACAAGGGGCAGATTGTGCAGCGGGGTACGTTCCGGGAGCTGGAAAGCAGGCCGGGTATTTTCCGGGACATGGCATTGGGAATTTTGAAATAACCACGCAGCGGCGCGCCAGTATATCCGGCGCGCCGCAGACAGCATCTTACAGGCATAAAAAAACGTCGTCCCGGACAGACGCATCCGGACGGCGTTTTTTTACAATTCGGTGACCGCCTTGCGGCGGGAGGGGGACAAGTAGCTGCCAACAGCAGCAGCCATTTCTCTGGAAGCAACGGCTTTGTCAGCCAAGGTGACAATCCATGCAATGCGCGTGCGTGGCATCGCGCTGAGCGGGAACATGTGCCGCGCAATGGCTTCGCACTCGGCATCGGACAGGCCAAAAAGCGCTTTGGCACGTCCGGCCGCAATATGCCCATGTACAAAGGCGTGCATCCGCATGAGACGCTGGACACCGGAATACCGATGCAGATAGCGGCGGAACCGGTCCCCGCGCCAATCGTAGCCAAAAAAGTCGTGCAGCAGCGCCGCACGCACCACAGAAGCGGTTTCGTCCTCGGACAGACGCATCCGACGGGCGATGGCATAAGCCGCCTCCGCAACGGCAACCGAATGGTCATAGACCGAATTGTCGGCACCGTGGTGCTGGAACGAACGCAGCTGCTGGAAGCGTGGATGCTCCAGAATATGCCCCACAAGCTGCTGGATTTCGCTGTCCAATGGACTCACCCCTTTCGTTTTGTTCTGCCTTTATTATATGCCGCAGGCTGCACAAAAACAAGCACCAATTTGTTACATTATTGTGACATTTTACTCGAGAGGGGCAAGCAGATGCCGGGCTACCCTCCGGTGCAGCACAAATGCAGCCGCAAGGCCGACGGCCTCGGCCAACGGGAAGGACCACCACACCGCCGTCAGGCTGACGCGGGAAAGGGAAGCCGCTGCGGGCAAAATCACGATCAGTTGGCGCAGAAGCGCAACCGAGAGCGATTCATTGCCGCGCCCCAGCCCCTGCATACAGCCTGATAGGATGACCGATGCGCCGGCAAAGCAGAACGAAACGGAAATGATGCGGATGGCGGGCACGCCGAGGGCGAGCATGGTGTCCGATGCGTCGAACAGGCGCAGCAGCGGCACAGGCAGTGCTTCAAACAGCACGGTGCCCGCTGCCATAATACCAAGGGCGAGCAGCAGCGCATAGCGCGTGATGCGCTCGATGCGGCGGCGGTTTTTGGCGCCGAAGTTATAGCCGATCATGGGGATGAGCGCGTTGTTCAGGCCGTAAACCGGCATAAACAGGAAGTTTTGCAGCTTGTAATACACGCCGTAAAAGCTGACGGCGGTTTGCGAAAAGGGCATTAGAATACGGTTGAGGCCGACGGTCAGCACACTGAGCAGCGATTGCTGTACCGCCGCGGGCAGGCCGATGCGCACGATTTCACCGAGGATTGCCCCGTCCGGTCGGAAGCCACGGATGTGCAGACGTACATCGTGGTTAAAGCGAGCGTTGATGAAAAAACCGATGCTCATGGCGGTGATCTGGGAAAGGACGGTTGCAAGCGAGGCGCCTGTCGTGCCGAGGGCGGGGAAGCCAAACAGGCCGAAAATCATGATCGGGTCCAGGATGCAGTTGAGTACCGCGCCAATCAGCTGGGTCACCATATGATAGACCGTGTTGCCGGT
>CALWEB010000018.1 GCA_944376955.1 uncultured Agathobaculum sp.
GGTTTTTCACGCCCTGGAGGCGGTGAAAGAGGGCGAAAAAGGCCGCTCCACCGTAGTGGAGCGGACCCAGTATATCACACGTCAAAAATTTTTCTGGATTTTTTGTAATTTATCCTTGACTTTTTCAGATTGGGAACAAAACTGCGGTTTCCTTTATCCCTTGGGATAGCGGGAAATTTTGGGAAAATTGGAATTGTATCGAAACTGAAACCGCGCTTTGGCTTGACAGCCCATAGCCCCAACCGTACAATAGAATTATTATCAAACAAGGGGGAATATTCCTTGAAAAAACGTCTTATCAGCTGCCTTCTGGCGGCTGTCCTGCTGTTGACCACCGCGTTCGCCGCGGGCGGCGACACCGTCGGTGCGGAACAGCAAACCTCCTCCGGCACCGTGATGACCTTCTCGGTCACGCTGCCTGCGGGTACGGACACGCTGACCGACGAACTGGCCATCCAGTTGCAAACCGTACTGACCCAGCGCCTGCAACAGCTTTCCCTTGACGGCGCCGAGCTTTCCTTCTCGGAGGATCGCAAAGCCATCACCATCACCCTGCCGGACGGCGCAGGCCCCAATCCGGACGATCTGGACACCTTCCTGTGCCAGACGAACGTGCTGGCCATCACGGATGCGGACGGTAAGGTCAGCCTGACGGGCGCCGACATCCTGTCCGCAGAGGTCGCGCAACCAGATGAGGCGGATGGCGCCCCGGTCTACATATACCTGACCCCGTCCAATGACGCACAGGCATTGCTGGCCGAACTGACCGAGGATGACACACTGTCCGTCACGCTGGACGGCGAGGCAGTGGGTGAAACCGCAACCTATGACGCGGCCACCGATGTCCTGACGGTCACCGGCGGCCTGCGTTTTGATCAGGCCAAGCTGTATGCCGCGCGTATCACGGCAGGCACCCTCCCCGTCACGCTGGCGCCGACCGAGACAACCCAGCCGGAAAACCCGGATACCACAGAGCCGGAGCAGCCCGCAGAGCCTATTTTCCCGGATATTGACAACCACTGGGCTGCGGATGCGCTGCATACCGCCGTTGACATGGGCCTGCTCAACGGTGTAGATGGCAAAATCCTGCCGAATAACGCCGTAAAACGCTCGGAAGCCATTGTTATGCTCAACCGCGCGCTTGGCGCGACCATCGCGGACAGCACCAGCGGCCTGCGCAATCTGCCGGCCAATGCTTGGTATACAGAGGATTTGGGCAAGGCGATCCATCTCGGCCTGATCGATGCACAGGACAACCGCAGCTTTGATGCTGCCGCCACCCGTGCTGAAGCGTTTGAACTGCTGGCACGCGCTTTTGCCTTTGACCGGGCGGAATCGGGTGCGGACGAGCTGAGCGTCTTTACCGATACCGGCTCGATGACCACTGCCCAGAAGCAGGCGGCTGCTTCGCTGGTTGCAGAAGGTGTCATCACCGGCATGACCGACACCACCCTCGCCCCGCAGAACACCCTCACGCGCGCGCAATTCGTCACGATGGTCACGCGCATTGCCAACCGAATCGTCACCCCGCAGGAACAGCCTGCGGTGGAGGAAGAAGAAACGGCAGAACCGGAACCCTCGACAGAAACCGAAGAGAGCGCAGATCCTGCTGCTGAAACCCAAACCAACAGCAGCGAACCGCTGACCGGCAGAACCATCGTTTCCGTGCCGGACAGCACGGTTTCGAATACCGCCCTCCAAGGTGATCTGATTTTTGCCGCTGCATCGCAGAACATTACACTGGACGCAGTCACCGCGCATGACCGCGTCGTACTCAAGGGCACGGAAGCCGCTTCGCTCCATGTGCAGAATGGCTCGTCGCTCTCCCTCCTCGCCCTCGACCCCGCAGGTCGGGCAGATGTCAGCCTTTCGGACGATACCGCAACCGATACCATGGTGATTGCCGGTAAGGGCGGCGCGGTCAACGTCTCCGGCAAGCCTGCAAATATCGAAATCACTGCATCCAACCGCACCATCAACCTGTACGAGCTGCAGGCGGACACCGTTACCATCACCGGCAGTGGCAACACCATCCTGATGGGTGGTTCGGCCAGCTCGATCGCGGTCAACGGTGGCGCGAAAAACAACAAGCTGACGCTAAACGGCTCGGCCGATACCCTGCTGGTTGCAGGCGTCGGCACACTGGTGGACGGCAACGGCAAGGTCAGTGCAGTCGATATCCGCGCGGTGGACTGCAAGGTATCTGTTGCCACCGACTCCATGGTTGAAAACATTGACGCCGGCCTGTCCGGCATTACACTCAACATGGGTGTGCCGACCAAGGTTCCGGCAGGCGGCTCGCTGGTGACGCAGGTCACCTTCAGCGGGGTCAAAGAGCCGAAAATCTGTTCCGCACAGTGGTATGAAAACGGCAAACCGATGTCCGGCTATACCAACCCCAGTTTTGAACTGACTTCGGACGCGGTTTCCCGCATCACGACCAATTTCACCTTTACCAAGAATATGGCGACCAGCGTCACGATGGGCTTCAAGCTGACCTATGCAAACCCCTCGACCGGCGAAACAGAAGAACTGTACGTCGAAAAGACCGTACCGATCGAAAACTACTCGGACGAGTGGTACTATCAGCGCGATGTCAACCGTGTGCTGAACCTGGTTTCCTCAACCTACCGCGGCAATTATACCACCTCGTATGCAGTCAACAACGACTACAAGGCCTATGAAAAAGAGGTTTGGGTCAACGCCAAGGGCTACTCGAGCCGCACCCAGTATCTGGTGTGGATCAACCGTGCGTACCAGCATGTCAACGTGTTCCAAGGCTCCAAAGGCAACTGGAAGCTGGTCAAGTCCTTCCTTGTCGGCACGGGTGCTGCAAGCACACCGACACCGACCGGCCTGACGACCGTTTCCTACAAGTCTGCGGGCGGCTGGACGACCAGCACCTATACGGTGCGTCCGGTCGTCGGCTTCTACCCCGGCACGGGTTACGCATTCCATTCGCGCCTGTGCTACCCGGGTACGGACACCGAGTATGACTTCAGCGCAGGCTATCCGGTTTCGCATGGCTGCGTGCGCATGTACAAGAACGACATCAAGTGGATTTACAACAATATTCCGGTCGGCACGACAGTGGCGATATTCTAACGCATACTAAAAAGGCTTGGAACTTCGGTTCCAAGCCTTTTTTCTGTCTTTCTATGCTTTTTTGCGCCGCAGGCTACCGACAAACAGCGCGATGCCCGCGCACAGTGCGGCCAGCACCAGCAGCGTAATCAGCCCGCCCAACTGGATGGTGATATTCTCCACCGCATACGGTTGCTCTGCAAACCCCTCATAGCCGATGTCCAGCCACAGTGCGCCCGACGGCAGCCAGATCACGGCGTACACCGCGAGCATGATAGCGCTGACGAGCGGCACGCGGCCATGCGTTATGCGCCACAGCACCAGCACCGCTACGGCCAGCACCGCTGTCACGATAGCGGCACCTATCAGGGCGTGATACCCCGCCGCGTCGATTGCCCGCCCCATTGCTTCTCCCTCGCTGACATTCGGCTGCGGGTCGCCAAATTGGGGCATCTGCGCCAGCGCGGTCTGCGCACGCTGCCAACCAATCACCACTGCACCAATCAAGGTAGGCAGCACGGGCAATGCGACCGCAAGCGGACGGAAGCGGGTCTCGGCTGTCATGCGACGATACGCCAGCGCGAACAACGCGACCAATATAAGTACCAGCGGCACGGATGCCATTACATAGAACAGCAGCCACGGCTGATGGCTGTTGAGGTTCATGTCCCCCGCGCTGAATAGGACAGAATACCGGTCGAGCTTGGCAAGCTCATAGCCGGTGACCATCCATCCAAACCGGTTGACCAGCCCCCACATCAGCAGTTCAAATACCCATATCACGCCGAACAGCCGGTCGGCCATGCACACACGGCGGCAACTGACCGCTGTGTCCATGCCGAGCGCGGCAAAGCGGTCGCACTGTTTGCCGTGCCACACGCGGAACGCCACATAAACCACCAGCACAATCACCAGATTGCGCAGCACCGTCGTTTGCCCGAACAGGTTGCTGCAGTACACCTCCGCAAGGATGCACACGACCGCCGCAAGCAGCATTTTGTCATCCGTGCTGCCCAGCCGGTCAGCCAGATACTGCTGCGGCGTGAGAAACGCCTCAAGCGACGGCGCGCCGGGTTTGTCCTGCGGGCTGCCGCCGTCCGGCGGTGCGTCGTTCTGCGTGGTCTCCTCGGCCGGCGGTGCGCTCTCATGCACCGCGCCCGCGAGCAGCTCATCGACCGTCAGGCCGAGAATCTGCGCGAGCGGCGGCAGCAGTGTCACCTCGGGGTAGCTTGCGCCAACCTCCCATTTGCTGACCGCCTTGTCCGAAATGAGCAGCCGTTCAGCCAGCTGTTTCTGGGTCAGTCCCAGCGCCTTGCGCCTTTGCGCAATCAATGCGCCTGTATTCCTTGCATCCATGTTTCCCACCTCCTTTGTGTGCTTTCAGCATAGCAGAAAGCAGCCCCCACGGCAACCGACAGACGGAAGAAGGGCGCTCTACCAGCGGTAGAATGCCCTTCCAAAGTGTGTCAGTCAATGCAGATGCGCTTAAACATGCGGTAATGCAGGCCATTTTCGTCCCGATATTCGCCGCGCGGCTCGAACGCGAATTTGTGATAGAAGCCCTGTGCGCGCGCGTTCTCCGACGCGACATGCGCGCATAAGTAGTCGCGGCCCAGCGCCCGGTACACGCTGATTGCCTGCCCTAAAATCTGCCCGCTCAGGCCGTGGCCGCGGTAGTTCCCGTCGATGCAGAAGCCGCCGACTAGTCCCACGCCCGGCTCGTCGTCGTACCATGTTTTGAGGTAGACAAGCGCCACCGGAGTGCCGTCCTCCAGACAGCCGAAGCAGCACGAGCGCGGCGACACACGCTGTGCGCGGGTGACGTCTGCAAACAGCGCCGCGGGGTCAAGCCCCGCGTCCGTGCCGTAGGCATTTTGGTGCAGCTCGCGCATGAACGCGACGATTTTAGCAGCGTCGCCCGCGTCCATCGGGTCGGCGCGGCGGAACCAGATCTGCGGCGTGTTTGGCACACCCTTGTTGTCCGTCCAGCCGATGGAGGCAAAAGTGGAAAGTTCCTGCGGCAGGTGGGATGCGTCGTTTTCGTACACGACTTCGATCTTGTCCGGGCCGTCAAATTCGAACTTTGCAACGCAGGTGTTGTCGCCCCAGCCGATCTCGCCCATCTGCTCGGGCGCAAAGCCGTGCGCGATGGTCAGCGCGCCGCGGATGGCCGAGCCGTGCGTCACGACCGCGATCTGCTGTCCCTCATGCTGCTGCACGAGACGGCGCACGCCGTCCAGCATCCGCCGCCCGGCCTGCATCACGCTTTCGCCGTGCGGCGGCACTGCGTCCCACGGACGCGCACGCCAGACCGCATATTCCTCCGGCCAGATGCGCGGCAGCTCCGCCCACGGCAGGTCTTCCCAGTCGCCCATGTCGATTTCGCGCAGTACCGGGCGGATTTCGACGTTTAGGCCGTGCGGCGCGGCAACGGCTTTCGCCGTCGTGCGCGCGCGGAACAGATCGGACGCATAGACCGCGGCCAGCGGTACGTTCTCGAACCGTTTCGCTAGATGCGGCAGCTGCTGGTACGCGCGGGGCGTAAGCAGGCTGTCGTACTGCCCATGGCAGCGGCGGTAGACGTTGCCCTCAGCCTCGGCATGGCGGATGAGGTAAACCGTGGTCATCGGCTCACACCTCGACCGCACCGGACAGCTCGGAAACCGACTTCACGCCGTGTGCGTCCATCCAATCTTCCAGTTCGCGCAGCGCCTTGACCGGCGCCATCGGGTCTGCAAACATCACGGTACCCATGGCGACTGCGTCCGCGCCCGCAAGCAGCATTTCCACGATGTCCTTGCCCGTGCGGATGCCGCCCATGCCGAGGATGGGCACGGAAACCGCTTTTCGCACCTGATACACCATGCGCACCGCGACCGGGAACACCGCAGGGCCGGACAACCCGCCCATGATATTGGACAGGATAGGCTTTCTCGTCTCAATATTGATGCGCATACCCAACAGCGTGTTGATGAGCGAGAGTGCGTCCGCGCCCGCAGCTTCGGCGGCGCGTGCGATCTCGGTAATGTCGGTCACGTTGGGCGACAGCTTGACGATCAGCGGCTTTTTCGCCTTCTTTTTCGCCGCCGATACGACTTCCTCGACCATATCCGGCCGCGTGCCGAACGCCATGCCGCCGCACTTGACGTTCGGGCAGGAGATATTCATTTCGATGAGGTCTACGTCCGCATCCGAAATCTTCTCGACCATGCCCTCGTATTCCTCGACCGTGTTGCCCGACACATTCGCGATAATTGCAGTGTCGTACTGCCGCAGAAACGGGATCTGTTCCTCGATAAAGCGGTCGATACCCGGATTTTGCAGGCCGACGCAGTTGAGGATGCCCGCCGGGGTTTCCGCGATGCGGGGCGCGGGGTTGCCAAGGCGTTCGGTCGGGGTGAGCCCCTTGACGCCCACACCGCCGAGCAGGGACAGGTCAAAAAACTCGCCGTACTCATGGCCGAAACCGAATGTGCCGGACGCGGTTGTGATCGGGTTTTTCAGCTCTACGCCGCAGAAATTGACTCTCAAATCCGCCATTACCACGCGACCTCCTTTGCATCAAACACCGGGCCATCCTTGCAGACGTGGCCGTATCGGGTTTCGCCGTTTTCCGCCTTGAGCGCGCACGCGCACACGAGGCACGCACCGATGCCGCAGCCCATGCGCTCCTCCATCGAAACCTGACAGGGCAAGCCGGCTGCATCCGCGATGGCGGCAATCGCCTTCAGCATCGGCTTGGGGCCGCAGGCGGCGACGCCGGTCGTGTCTGCGACGATCTCTTTCAGCACGTCGGTGACAAAGCCGTGCCGCGCGTAAGAACCGTCATCGGTCGTGACAAACGCCTCGCAGACGGCTTTGAAGTCGTCCTCCAAAATCACAGCGTCCTTGTTGCGGAAGCCGAGCACCGCGCGCGGCTGTGCGCCCTCGCCCACCGCCTTTTTGACGCACGCGAGCATGGGCGGCACGCCGATGCCGCCGCCGATGAAGATGGGCTTGTCACCCAACGCCTTGGTGTCAAATCCGTGGCCGAGCGGCCCGAGCACGTCCAGCTCGTCCCCTTCCTTGCGGGCGGCAAGCCACTTGGTGCCCTCACCCTTGACCTGGAATACAATGCGCAGCTTCCCGTCCTGCCAGTCGCAGATCGAGATCGGACGGCGCAGCAGATTGCCCTCGCCGCACGCGATGTGCACAAACTGGCCGACCTGCGTCTTTTCACAAATCGCAGGCGCGTGCATGGTGATCGAATATAAGCCTTCGCCCAGCCGCGTGCAATCCGCGACCCGGCAGATTTCCTGAATCGACATACCTCTTTCCCCTTTCAGTCATTGCTGCTTCTATTGTACAGGAATTTTGCGCAAAAGGGAACAAAAAAAGGACAGGCAGGCCTGTCCTTTTTCAAACTGTCGATCGAAACCACGCTTTCGATCGAATTAGACGAATCAAAAAGTCGGGCAGAGCTCGACTTTTCGATGTCGCTCGCAGAGCGGCGGAATGAATGCGCTGCGGCGCAGGGATTATTTCCTACTTATTTCTGTTTCACTGCGCCGTCCTTGATAAGGTCCCAATTTTTGCGCAGATAATCATAGCCGGAGTAGATCGTCACCAGCGTGACCACCCAACCGACCAAGGTCAAAAACGCATCCGTGCCGCTTGTGTTCACAAACAGGATGCCGACACCACTGTCCGACAGCATATTGTTGACCATGCCGCTGCCGATCGCACCCATTAGGATGTAATACAGATAGATCAGAATGATGCCGCCGATCTGCACGCAAGTCTTGACCTTGCCCGTCCATGTTGCGGCGAGCACGCGGCCCTTGTTTGCCGCGACCACACGCAGCGAGGTGATGATCAGCTCACGCGCGAGGATGACACACACCATCCAGCCTGCCATCGCGCCCTGCTCGGCAAACAGCACGAGCGCCGAAGATACCAGCAGCTTGTCCGCCAGCGGATCGACGAACTTGCCGAAGTCGGTCACCTGATTGTACTTGCGGGCAACATAGCCGTCGAGAAAATCCGTGAAACTCGCCACGCAGAACAAGATAAGCGCTACAACCGTAAAAGTCGGAAACTGAAGCCCGCCGCGCATATAATCGCCCGACAACATTGGCTGCGAGGCAAAATACAGGAAAAACGGAATCATGCAGATACGCGTGAGCGTGATTTTATTGGCTGTTGTCATTGGTTATTCCCCCTTTTGCCGGACGCCCAGCAGGTCGGGCCCAAGGCTTTCCGTGATCTGCACCGGCACGAACGCGCCCACCTGCGGCTCGTCATCCGCTTCAAAATACACATGCCCGTCCACCTCGACCGAGTCGGCGTAGGTGCGGCCGTACCACAGTTGCTGCTCGTCGTCAAAGCCCTCACACAGCACGTCCATGATTTCGCCGTGGCGCGAGGTGTTGTAGTCGTCGAGAACGCCACTCTGCAATTCTTCCACGATCAGGCGGCGGTTGGCCTTGGTCTCGGGATCGATCTGATCGGGAAGCTCGGCGGCTTCGGTGTCCTCCTCGGGCGAAAACTCAAACACGCCGACGCGCTCGATCTCGGTCTCCTGCAAAAAGCTGCACAGCTCGGCAAACTCCTCTTCGGTCTCGCCCGGCAGACCGACGATCAGACTGGTGCGCAGCACCAGACCCGGAATGCGCTCACGCAGCTTGGCGATCAACGCGGTAAATTCCTCGCCGTCGCCCGGACGGTGCATCGCGCGCAGAATGCACTTTGACACATGCTGCAGCGGGATATCAAGATACTTGACAATCTTGGGCTCAGACGCAATCACGTCGATCAGTTCGTCCGTGATCTGGTCGGGGTACAGATAGTGCAGGCGCACCCAAGTGAAATCCAGTTCGCACAGCTGCCGCAGCAGTTCGGGCAGCAGGCGCTTATGCTCCGGCAGGTCCATACCGTACTTGGTGATGTCCTGGGCAATAACAATCAGTTCCTTGACCCCTGCATCCGCTAATTCCCGCGCTTCTTCGAGCAATGCGTCCATTTCGCGCGAACGGTACGGCCCGCGCAGCTTAGGGATGATGCAGTAGCCGCAGCGGTTGGAACAGCCCTCCGCGATCTTAAAGTACGCGGTATAAGACGGGGTCAGACGGTCGCGGTCGCCGTCGAGCGCTGCCGACGCCATATCCGCCATGTACGCGGCATGGTGGCCGCCGAGCGCAGCATTCGCTGCGTCTACGATGTTTTCATAACTGCCCGTGCCGCAAATCACGTCTATCTCGGGCAGTTCTTTTTGCATTTCCTCCGCATAACGCTGCACGAGGCAGCCAGTCACAACCAGACCTTTCAT
>CALWEB010000019.1 GCA_944376955.1 uncultured Agathobaculum sp.
GCCCGCGGGTGCGTCGGACGCTTCTGCATCGGTTTCAGAAGGCACTATGCCCGTGCTGGCGGCGTTGTCTTTGCTGTCCGGTGTATCAGGCAGAGCAGTATCCGCCTCGTTGTTCACAGGCTTTTCGCTTTCATCGGGAGTTTCTTCTTCGGGAATGGCTGCTTCCGGTTCGGATTCATTATCCTCCGCATCCTCCGGTTGGGCTGGACTGAGAGGGATAGATTGCAAGGTAATGCCGAGCTGGGCGGTTAGGTCGGTGACCGCAACTTGCTGTGCATAGGCCACCAAATCGACGGTCAGACGTGCCAGCTCGCCGCGGGTGATTGGCCGGGTGTAGTCGGTGCCCAGATCGAATGCCGGGGACAGCGCGCCGCTGTCATACGCAGCCTGCACCTCGCTCTCTGCCCATGCGCTCATGTGGATGTTGCTCCCATCCCATGCGGATGCTTGGATGCCCGTGAGGAAAGCGGCCAGCAGGGCTGCGGCACAAAGTCTCTTTTTCATGTTTTTCCCCTTTTCAATGAACGGATACAGTGGAAAGGCTGCTGCGTTTCCCCTGTTTTTTCCATCATACAGGAAAAAGAATGAGATTGTCAATCAGCCTTGCCGTTTTCCGGAATAAAAAGCGGGGCAGTGTGATCGGTGTGGGATAACAATAAAATTCGTTGCATGAAGGCGGGAAATATGATATGATTACTCATAAGTATGGGGTGGTTTGCTTCGTACGAATCATCACAATCCATTGAGTAAGGGAAGTCATAGCTATGAGTGAAAACCAGAAGCAAACAATTTTCTCCGGTGTGCAGCCTTCCGGTAAGTTGACATTAGGGAATTATCTCGGTGCCATTCGAAATTTTCCGCTTTTGCAGGAGGAGTATAACTGCATTTATTGTGTGGTCGATATGCACGCGATTACGGTCCGTCAGGATCCGGCGGCTTTGCGCCGTGCGACGCTGGAAGTCTTGGCGCAGTATATTGCTTGTGGGCTGGACCCGGAAAAGAGCATTTTGTTTATTCAGAGCCATGTCCCGGCTCATGCTGAACTGGCTTGGGTACTCAACTGCTTCACCATGTTCGGGGAAGCGTCCCGCATGACGCAGTTTAAGGATAAATCCGCCAAACATGCGGATAATGTCAATGTCGGCCTGTTCACCTATCCGGTATTGATGGCGGCGGACATCCTGCTGTACCAAACCAATCTGGTGCCGGTTGGCGTGGACCAGAGCCAGCATATTGAGATCTGCCGTGATATTGCCAACCGCTTTAACGGTGTGTTCCCTGGAACGTTCACCATCCCGGAAGGACGGTATCCCAAGGCGGGCGAGGGCGCCAAGATCATGAGCCTGTGTGATCCGGAAAAGAAGATGAGCAAATCGGATGAGAATCCCAACGGTTATATTCTTCTGATGGATAAGCCGGAGGATATTATGCGCAAATTCAAGCGCGCGGTGACGGATTCGGATTCCCGGATCGTTATGGATCCGGTTGGCAAGCCGGGCGTATCTAATCTGATTCAGATCTATGCAGTGGCAACCGGGAAGTCGATTGCCGAGGTGGAAGCGGAATTTGCCGGAAAGGGCTATGGTGAATTCAAGCCGGCGGTGGGCGAAGCCGTCGTAGAGTTGCTGCGCCCGATCCGTGAAAAAACCGAAGACTTGCTGCGCAACAAGGATTATCTTGAGCAGGTCTATACCGAAGGCGCACAGAAAGCGGCATATCTGGCGCGCAAGACGCTGACCAAAGTTTACCGGAAGGTTGGCTTTGTAGGGCGCTGATCATCGGTGTTGAGGGGAAAGAATCATGCCTGAATTTTTAGTCATAGGTGCGGTGGTAGCTGCGTTTGCTGTGGCGGGTGTGCTGTCGTATTTTTTCACGCCGCCGGTCAAACGGTTTGCCCATAAGGTGGGCGCGATCGACGTACCGAAAGATAACCGCCGTATGCACAAAGAGCCGATTCCGCGTTTGGGTGGTCTGGCGATTTTCGGCGGTTTCCTGGCGTCGATCCTGATTTTTGGCGAATTGGATCGTACAATGCTTTGTGTGTTGCTCGGTGCTTCGATGATTGTGGCGCTCGGTATTTTTGATGACGTGCTGGCGCTCGGTGCAAAACTGAAATTTGTTGTGCAGATTATAGCGGCGGCCATTCCGGTCTGCGTTGGAGATTTGCAAATCAAACTGTTTACCAATTTGAACCCATTTTCTGAGGAACCGTTTTTCCATCTGGGGATTTTGGCAATCCCAGTGACGATCATCTGGATTGTCGGCATCACCAATGCGGTCAACTTGATTGACGGTCTGGACGGCCTCGCAGTCGGCGTTTCTTCGATTGCAGCGATCACGATGCTGGCTGTGGCGTTGCTGACCGGTAATATGGCTATCGCGGTGACGATGGCGGCGCTGGCAGGCGCGTGCATCGGTTTTATGCCGTATAACCTCAATCCGGCAAAGATCTTTATGGGTGACACCGGTTCCACGTTTTTGGGGTATATGCTGGCAACAGTATCCATTATGGGTCTGTTTAAATTTTACGCCGTCATTTCGTTTGCAGTTCCGTTTTTGATCCTTGGTTTGCCGATTTTTGATACGGCAAACGCCATTATCCGCCGTGTGGCGGCTGGGCGCAGCCCGATGAGTCCGGATCGCGGACATGTGCATCACAAGCTGATTGATATGGGTTTTAACCAGAAACAGGCTGTAGCGATTTTATATGCCATCAGCGCGACCTTGGGGTTGACGGCGGTGGTGCTGACTTCGTCGGGCGAAGTGAAGGCCATTTTCCTACTGCTGGCGGTGTTGGTTGCCATTTTAGTGGGTGCATGTGTGATATACGGAACGGAACACTGGGCAAAGCATCCGGCGCAGTCGGAGGATACGCCGCACGGCGGGGAAGAAGCGGACACGCCTGCGCAAGCGGCAACAAAGGACGCGGTACAGGAGGAAGACGAACATGAGCAAGATTAAGGTGATGACGGTGTTCGGCACGCGGCCGGAGGCGATTAAAATGGCGCCGCTGGTACACGCGCTTGAACATGATGAGAATATGGAGTCGATCGTTTGCGTGACGGCACAGCACCGTGAAATGCTCGATCAGGTGCTGGATATTTTTCAGATCAAGCCGGATTATGATTTGAATATCATGCAGCCGCGCCAGACATTGGCACTGATTACGGAAAAAAGCCTGCACGGACTGGACGAAGTACTCGAACAGGCCAAACCGGATATTGTGCTGGTGCATGGCGATACCTCTACGACATTTGCCGGCGCGCTTGCAGCGTTCTATCATAAAATCCCGGTGGGACATGTGGAGGCCGGCCTGCGTACCTACGATAAATATTCTCCGTTCCCAGAGGAAATGAACCGAAAGCTGACCGGACAGATTGCGACCTTGCATTTTGCACCGACCCCGCGCAACCGCGATAACCTCGCGCGGGAGGGGATCACAGAAGGCGTGAGTGTGGTAGGCAACACCGTAGTGGATGCAATCCACATGACGGTGAAGCCGGATTTTGCGTTCCGCGACGAGCAGCTGAAAGCGCTGGATTTTGATCATAACCGCGTGGTGCTGGTAACGGCCCACCGTCGGGAGAATTATGGCGAGCCGATGGAGAACATCTGCCGGGCGATCGCAGAGCTTTCCGCAGCGTATCCGGATGTCCACTTTGTGTACCCGGTGCATCTGAGCCCGTATGTGCGCGAGACGGCGGAGAAATTCCTGGGTGGAAACGAGCGAATCCATCTGATCCATCCGCTGATGGTGGATGAGATGCACAACCTGATGGCACGCTGCTACCTGATTATGACCGATTCGGGCGGCTTGCAGGAAGAGGCACCCAGTCTGGGCAAACCGGTATTGGTACTGCGACGTGAGACCGAGCGCCCGGAGGCGATTGAGGCAGGTACCGTCAAGCTCGCGGGCGTGGAGCAGGAGAATATCGTCCGTCTAGCGCGCGAATTGTTTGACGATCAGAATGCTTATGCAGCAATGGCACATGCGGTCAACCCGTATGGTGATGGAAAAACCTCGGCGCGCATTTTACAGGCGATTGAGCAGTATTTCGGTTTGCGGCCGGATGGCCCGGCTCCGTTTGCACCATGAAGCCGCGCAAAAGCCCGTCTACGCCGATGCTCGCGGCAATCGGCGCAGCGGTGCTGGTAGGTCTGCTGTTTTTGAGCTATCTGCTTTCCTCCGGTGTGTTGCACCGGCGGGATACCGGCATTGTACTCCAAAGCGGTGAGGAAAATGCCCCGGCTGTCAGCTCCGGCAGCCAGATGCTCACGGCGCAAAGTGTGGCGGATGTCACGATTGGGACAGACAATGCGCAAAAGGTCATTGCATCGCTGACAAGACCGGCTGCGTACAGCTGTACGATTGAGAATACCCTGTATTATTCGGGTGGTTCCACAACGCTTCGCTGCCGCCAGTATATGCAGGATGACGTTGTCCGCACGGATTGGTTGACTGAATCCGGGACAGTGCAAAGTACGCTGGTGCGTTCGGAAGATGCTGCATACACTTGGGAAAATGGCAGTACGACGTTTTATCAGGGAACTTGGGGCGTTTTTTCAGATGATGCTGCGGCAATGCTGCCCACCTATGAGGACGTGCTGGATGAAACCATTGTCCTTACGCAGGCTGGGCGCCAGGAAATGGACAACGAGCCTTGCGTTATGGTGGAGTTTGAGCAAAACGGTTACCGGTGCTTGTATTACGTTTCGGCGGCTTCCGGTCTGCTAAAGAAAGCATCGTTTTACGATGGGGAAACCTTGGTGCGGCAGGTCACGGTCAGCAATCTGAAGACCGAGGCTCCGGATGAGGGATTATTTACCCTGCCGAACGGCCAAAAGCTATTGGGAGAAGAAACACAAGATGATGGATAAATTACAGATATCAGAAGAAATCCGCGCGCTCGGTCAGCAGGCCGAGCGCGAAATCATGCCGTATTTTGCACGTATTGAGGAGATTTGCGACCACAATACGGAAAAGGTGTTGGCAGCGTTTGCAAAAAACCGCGTGTCGGACAATCTGTTTGCCGGCACGACCGGCTACGGCTATGACGACCACGGCCGGGATACATTAGACCGCATTTATGCCGATATTTTCGGCACAGAGGCAGCATTGGTGCGCATTGGCTTTGTCAACGGGACACATGCGCTGTCCTGTGCGCTGTTTTCTGCGGTCAAAGCGGGGGACACCGTGCTTTCCGTGACCGGGCCCGCCTATGATACGCTGCAAAATACGATTACAGGTGACTACTGCGGCAGTATGAAAAGCTATGGGATTGGCTACAAACAGGTTGACCTGGTAGACGGTATGCCGGATCTGCCTGCGATTGAACAGGCGGCACGGGATGAAAAGGTCAAACTGGTATTCATCCAGCGCAGCCGCGGATATGCCGTGCGCAAAACCCTGTCTTGTGCGGAGATTGGCGAGATCTGCAAAACAGTGCGTGCGGTTAACCCGCACGCTGCAATTATGGTAGACAATTGCTACGGCGAATTTGTGGAGGAGATCGAGCCAACACAGGTGGGAGCTGACCTGATTGCAGGGTCGTTGATCAAAAATCCGGGCGGTGGCCTCGCGCCGACGGGTGGCTATATCGCGGGTCGCGCGGATTTGGTGGAAAATGCGTCTTATAAGCTGACTGCACCGGGCATTGGCGGTGAGTGCGGCTGTACGATGGGGCAAAACCGCCTGTTGTATCAGGGCTTGTTTCTTGCGCCGCATACGACGGCGCAGGCGCTCAAGACAGCGATTTTCTGCGCCAAGGTGATGGAACTGCTGGGTTACGAGGTCAGTCCAAAGGCTGAGGAGCCGCGTTATGACATCATCCAGACGATTGCGTTCGGTGCGCCGGATCCGCTGCGCCGTTTTTGCGAAGGCATTCAAGCTGGTGCGCCGGTGGATTCATTTGTAACACCGGAGCCGTGGGCCATGCCCGGGTATGATGACCCAGTCATCATGGCGGCGGGTGCATTTGTGCAGGGCGCGTCCATTGAGTTGTCCGCTGATGCGCCGATGCGTGAGCCTTACGTGTGTTACATGCAAGGTGGCCTGACGTATTCATCGGGCAAGGCAGGAATCTTGCTTGCAGCGGAACGCATCCGAAATCAAAAACAGGGATAAGGAAAAGGGACGGCCTCAAGCCGTCCCTTTTATTATAATTATTCTTTCTTTTCGGTCGGCGATTGCAGCAGTTGGCACAACGCAGTGAAATCAATGGGTTTGACGATATGTGCATTCATGCCGGCAGCTTGTGTCTTAGCAATGTCTTCCGGAAAAGCATTTGCCGTGACCGCGATAATAGGGATAGCAGCAGCATCTGCGCGATCCAGTGCGC
>CALWEB010000020.1 GCA_944376955.1 uncultured Agathobaculum sp.
ACACCAGAGTTTAAAAAGATGGTTATAGAAACCATGAAGAAAGAAAAGCTAAGCTACAATGAAACAGCGCGGCGATTCGAGGTCAGCAATCATCACCGCATCCAGAATTGGGAGCGAATTTATTTAACGGAAGGGCCAGAAGGCTTTGCAATAGAACGGCGGGGGCGAGGTGGAAAAGGCAGACCCCGGCAACTGCCGAAACAAGTAGAGGAAGATCTGCTGGCCGAAGTGCAGCGCCTTCGCGCGGAGAACGATTATCTAAAAAATTTGCAAGCCTTGGTTTTGGAAGACGAGCGACGCCAGCACAAAAAGCGCTGGTAGTTCAAAAGCTGAGGCAAAAACATTCGCTTGAAACCCTTCTCGCAATCGCTCAACTGCCCCGTGCAACCTTCTACTATCATCTGAAGCGGGTGAAGAATGTAGATAAGTACAAAACTATTAAGGAAGAAATCACGGCAATCTACCATGAAAACAAAGGAAGATATGGTTATCGCCGCATCACTGCGGAACTGCATAACCGCAATTTTCCCTTAAATCACAAGACTGTTCAGCGGCTCATGCGAGAGCTGGGATTGGTTTGCCGTGTTCGGATGAAGAAGTATCGCTCCTACAAGGGAGAGGTGGGCAAAATTGCGCCAAATTTGCTGAACCGGGACTTCCGTGCAGACAAACCAAATCAGAAGTGGGTTACGGATATAACAGAGTTTCATCTGTTTGGCGAAAAACTTTACTTGTCTCCGATTCTCGATCTGCACAGCAGCGACCTGGTTAGTTATACGATTTCAGATCGTCCAGTACTGAGCACGGTGACATCCATGCTCACCAAGGCTTTTGCAAAGATTCCAGATGAGACGAATTTAATTCTTCATTCGGATCAGGGCTGGCAATACCAGCACAAACTGTACCGGCACATGCTGCGTGAAAAAGGCATCCGGCAGAGTATGAGTCGAAAAGGTAACTGTTTGGATAACGCCGTAATTGAGAATTTCTTTGGTCTGCTTAAAAGAGAGCTGCTGTATCTGCAAGAGTTTCAGTCCATGGACCACTTCAAGCAGGAGCTAACAAAATATTTGGATTACTACAACAACCACAGGATAAAGGCGAAGCTTAAAGGCTTGCCGCCTGCAATTCACAGACAGCTAGCCCTTTCGGTTGCTTGAACAATTTCCGTCAGCATTATTTGTCTAACTTTTTGGGGGCACTTCAAAATGCCGGGTCGTTTTTTTGGCAGCAGAAGTTCGATAAATGGATTGACATAATGTAAATATTGTATATAATGAGTATATACGATATGGAAGGGGAGGATGCAATGGACATCATCCTGTCGAATGTGGATGGCACACCGATTTATGAGCAGATTGCGCGGCAGATCAAGGCCAAAATCGTCGGCGGAGAATTGCAGCCGGGCGAAGCGCTGCCGTCTATGCGTTTATTGGCGAAGGATTTGCGCATCAGCGTGATTACGACCAAGCGCGCATACGAAGAACTGGAACGGGAAGGCTTTATCATCAGCCAGACCGGCCGCGGCAGTTTTGTGGCGCCGGTTGGTGTGGAACTGCTGCGGGAGGAGCAGCTTCGCCGGGTAGAGACACATCTGGAAGAGGCTGCAAAGGCTGCACATCTGGGGAATCTGGAAAAGGATGAATTTCTGGAGATTGCAGCGGCGGTATTTGAGGAGGGGATCTGATGGAAAACGCATTGGAAATCACGGGCTTGTGCAAGCAGTACGAGGGGTTTGCGCTGGAGGATGTTTCGTTTACGCTGCCATGTGGCTGCGTGATGGGATTGATCGGTGAGAATGGCGCGGGCAAGAGTACAACGATCAAGGCGATTTTAAATCTAATTCACCGCGATGCGGGCAGCATCCGGGTGTTGGGGCTGGACAATATCGTAGACGAGCGCGCAGTGAAGGAACGCATTGGCGTGGTTCTGGAGGATGGCTGCTTCCTGAACACGATGAACGCCCGCCAAGTGGATGTTTTGATGGGGAAAGCATATCAGAATTGGCGGTCGGAACAGTTTTTTGGATTTTTGAAGCGGTTTGGCATCCAACCGGGCAAAAAGATCAAGGACTATTCCAAAGGGATGCGTATGAAAGTCAATATTGCAGCGGCGATGTCGCATGGGGCGGAGCTGCTCCTTATGGATGAGCCGACGAGCGGCCTTGACCCAGTGGTACGCGATGAGGTGCTTGACCTGTTTTACGACTTTATGCAGGACGACGGGCATTCCATCCTGCTTTCCAGCCATATCACCAGTGATTTGGATAAGATTGCAGACTATATTACATTCATTCACGGCGGGCGTGTGGTGTTGTCTGAGCCGCGCGACACGCTGCTGGACACCTACGGCGTGTTGCGCTGCACGGCGGATCAGATGGCTTCACTCGACCCGTCAGCGGTGCGTGGCAAGCGTGTTGGCGCATTTGGCTGCGAGGCACTGGTACGTCGGGACGGTGTGCCGCAGGGCTGGCCGGTTGAGCCGGTCAACATCGAACAGGTGATGCTGTTCCTGACCCGAGGGGAGGATGCAAAATGAAAGCAATGCTGTATGCGGACTGGCTAAATTTTCGTCAGTCGATTCGGTCGATGATGTTTATTCTGGTGGTATTTGCGTTTACGGCGTTTGCATGGAGCAGGCCGATGTTTTTCATCATGATCGTCGTTATGCTCAGTATTCTGCTGCCCGCGACACTGTGCGCGTCCGATCAGGCCTACGGCTGGGATAAGCTCAGCCTGTCGCTGCCGATTTTGCGGCGCGAGGTGGTCGGCAGCAAGTATCTGATGGGGCTGCTTGTGAACTTAGCGCTGTTTTTACTGGGTGCGGGGATGACGGTGTCCTATTCGCTGGTTGATCCGTCGGCCGTGCTGATGGAAAACCTGCTCGGCCTGTTTGGGGGCGAGTTGATCTCGCTGCTGCTCATGGGGCTGATGTTTGCGATTACGTTCAAATTCGGCGTGGAAAAGTCGCGGTATATCCTGATTGCGGTGGTCTGGGTGCCGATGTTGACGATTGCGGCAATCGTTAAGTTTGGCGTCATCCCCGGCATGTTGGATAGGTTCCGGCAGTGGTTCCACCAGCTAGAGACCGCGCCAGCCGCCCTGCCGCTCATGGCAGCAATGCTTGTCTGTTTTGTGGTTTACGCGCTAAGCTATGCGATCAGCGTGCATACCTATCAGCAAAAGGAGTTGTAAGCGTGAAATTCTGTGAATACTGTGGAAAAAGTTTGACGACGATCAGGATACCTGCCCAAACTGCGGTGCGAAGCTGCGACCCTTGCAGGATGGCGAGACCGAGGACAATGCGCTGACCGTGACCGAGATGATGATGCTCGGCCTGTTGTGACATAAAAAATGTATAAAATGGCGTGCCG